>CAZPZL010000170.1:0-6174 GCA_964590925.1 uncultured Granulicella sp. | reverse complement strand
TGCAAGTGCGAAGAGTGCGGATTGCAGAAGTCCTTTGCAAACCATTGGGTCATGATTGTGGAGCGCAAGGACAGTCTGGTGGTGCTTCCCGCGTGGGATGAGAAACGCATTCGCCGCACGCGTCACTTTTGCGGACGCGCTCATGCCAGCCGCTTTGTGGAGCGATGGATTGCCAACCCCGGCAATGCCCTCAACACGGACGTCGCCGGCGAGGCCGAATCCAATCGTCCGGGCCGCCTCCAACTCTCTGAGATGGACCTCTCAAATCAGATGATGATGGGTTCTAGTCAGATGGAAGTCGGCGAGACGGATCGGCAGCGTGAACAGCGCAAGCTCGAACAGCTCATCATGGAGGACGAGTACGGCGACGAAATCAGCTCGGCGCGCCTGATCCCCGCTCCGTTGTCCGTCTCCGTGCGCTGTGCATGAACTGTCCCCGAAGCACTTGAAGGTAGATTGCCCGATTCACACCCGGTCTACTTGGGTGAAAAGGCTGGCATCTGTCGTCGAATACTCTTCTCAGCGGGTGTTCATCTCGTAGACAAAACGTAGTTTCAGCAGACGAAAGATGCCTAGGACTGCCTTCTTGGCCATGCCCCGAACCGCACCGCGAAAACGTCGCTTCCACAGGATGCATCCCCAGAACGGATGAACCCAAGTCTCAGGAATCCTTCGCGCATCGCGCACTCGAACCAGCGTCGCGACAATGCCGTTGAACATCACCGGCGGAGCAAACCACTGCTCGTAAGCCCGACGGGCAAGCCTTCCTCGCTCGGCGCTCTCGCCGATGTACGATTCCAGAATCTGCGGTAGGCGCTTGATCTTCCTCTCTGGGACACGAATCAAGAAAGAATCCCAGTCCGGGCCTTCCGGTAGCAGCAATTTGTCCGAGACCAGCACCGGAGCAACTCCCATCTGCATCACTTCGAACAGACGCAGTCCGCCGGCACTGGCCCCACGCGGACACAAACCAAAATGACTGGCGGCAATCATCTCCGCGAACTGCTTCTGGCGCGTGGCGCGTCCTTCCTGCGTCGAGTCCCAGTGGTAGTAGTCCGACGTGTTCTGTATCAATACATCCGACCGGCGGTAGTTGATCTTGTACATCTTCTTCCGCAGCAGCGAGGTCGATCCGCCTGCAAACGAGAAGAGGTAGCGCTTCTCCATATCTGGAATTGGAGCCACATGGGGGTTCAGCGCGTCGATGAAATTATGGCTGGCAGTGCGATGTAGATTGAGCCACCCTGGCTTGACGGCATTGGTGAAGATGCCGGGAAGCAGCGGCACCACACCATCGTCATCCCAGTAGCTGAAGCACTTTTCTGGATACCGCTTTGGCAGAGGATCATCGACGATCCCCTCTCCACGTTCAGGCACTCCGCCAACAAAGACGATCATCTCCGCTGTTGCTGCATCCTCCACCAACTCGTGCAGTGGAGGTTGCGCAATCCGATAGAGTTCAAGCATTGCTTCCAGGGCGGACTGACGCTTTCCGACTAGACAGATCTTCATGCGGAATGAATTCCTCTTGACTTAGGCTCCGACGGGGACGGATGTGGAGACGCGCACCG
This sequence comes from uncultured Granulicella sp., assembly GCA_964590925.1. Lineage (GTDB taxonomy): Bacteria > Acidobacteriota > Terriglobia > Terriglobales > Acidobacteriaceae > Edaphobacter. The sequence goes on along the minus strand of CAZPZL010000170.1, from coordinate 4,603 downwards.
GAGTCAGCCAGTCGTAGAGGTCGGGCTTGATGCCGTTGACAATGGCGAAAAATTCGGCATGAATAGCCTTGGTGATCGGTCCCATCGAGCCGTCGCCGATCAGAATGCGATCAACCGAACGCAGGTGTGTCACTTCGGCGGCCGTACCGCTGAAGAAGGCTTCGTCGGCGATATAGACCATCTCACGCGGTAAGGCCTGTTCGACGACCGGAATGCCGAGTGCCTTGGCGATGGTCAACACCGATGCGCGGGTGATGCCGCTAAGCACGGAGTTAGCCAGCGGCGTGGTGTACAGGATGCCGTCGCGCACCAGAAAGATATTCTCACCTGAGCCTTCAGAAAGATAGCCGTTGACATCAAGCGCAATGCCCTCGGAGTAGCCGTTGGTCTCGGCCTCCATGCGGATCAACTGCGAGTTCATGTAATTTGCGCCCGCTTTGGCCAGCGAGGGGATAGTATTGGGAGCCAGGCGATTCCAGCTCGACACGCATACGTCGGCGCCATCGTTGCCGGGAACGTACTTACCCCAGGGATAGTTGACGACGTAGACCTCGACCGGCGAGTTAAGGGGATTGACGCCGATCTCGCCGTATCCGCGGAAGGCTATGGGGCGGATGTAGCAGGGTGCCACGCCGTTGGCCTCGACCAGCTCAACGACAGCCACGCAGAGTTCATCAAGCGAGTAGCCGACCGGCATGCGATAGATCTTGGCCGAGTCCAGCAAGCGCTGCATGTGCTCACGCAGGCGGAAGATGCCCGCACCCTTCGGTTGCGCGTAACATCGCAACCCCTCGAAGACCGAAGACCCGTAGTGGATCACATGCGACATCACATGGATCTGGGCCTTCTCCCAGGCGATCAGCTGCCCGTTATGCCAGATATTCTTCGTCGTCTCTAACGCCATCGCTACTCCTTCGTCGGCAAATCCAATTCCTCAGCCGTCTTTGTCACATGAAAACACCATTATACGGCGTAAGGCTTTGGAACCGTCCAAAGACAGCCGTGCCAGCAAGGTAATCGCATGAATTCGGCGCAAGTATACGTTTCAGGGACACATTCCCCCTCTCCTTCTCAAAATGGCAGTTTCGGGGGGAGTTAACGGCAGACGTACTCGTCGCAGAAGACATGAGTGCGATGAATGGAGCACGGAGTCTTGGCGATTCGAATTCAGTACGCTGTACAATCTCGTTTGGCTACAATAGGACGGATTTAGCGGGGGTAGAGATTTGCCGGTATCGATTGATGGACCCATGGGACGCGGACCTACAGGACGAATGGATACGCTGGAACCGGAGGAGCCAAGAATGCCGCGCGTACCACGCTGGCTGATCGCGCTGGTGGCGGTGATTGTCGTAGTGCTGATCGGCGGCAAAAGCGCACTGTCCTACTGGGTCGACTTGCTGTGGTTCCGGTCGCTGGGATATGGCGACGTGTATTGGACGACGCTGCGGATGGAATGGGCAGTCTTTGCTATTTTTGCGGTGGTGACGTTTGCGATTCTGTTTGGGGGCTTCAGTGCGCTACGGCGGGCGAGCCGGGACAGCCTGCCCAGCGCGAGGCAGATCATCGTCGGCGGACAGCCGGTGAACCTGTCGATTCGTCCGGTGCTGCGCGTAGCCTCGTGGGTAGTGTCGCTGCTGGGGGCGGCAATCTCTGGTGGCGGAATGATGAGCAGTTGGTCGACGCTGGCGCTGTGGTGGCGTGCGCCACAGGCCGCCAATGGTGCGGTCGATCCGATCTTCGGACGGTCTCTGAATTTCTATCTGTTTACCCTGCCGGCTTGGCAGTTGCTGTTGGGATGGTTGCTTACTCTTGCGATTGTGTTGTGCGTCGCGGCGGTTTTGCTGCTGGTGATTTCCAGTGGCGCAAGCGTGTTGGAGAAGCACAGCGTGAGCATGGATTCGCCGTGGCGCGGGATGTCGGCGGCGGCGACGCTGTTGCTGATCGTGGTTGCGATGAACGTCTATGTGAGCCGATTCCAAAGCCTGCTCGATCCGCACACTATCTTTAGCGGAGTCAACTATACCGACGCTCATGTAACGCTGGGCGGGCTACTTCTCGTCTCGGTGGCGCTGCTGCTGGGCGCGGTGATTGCGCTGGCGAACGCCGTTCGTGGAGGACGCGCACGCGGGCTGATTGCTGCGGTGATGCCTGCGGCGGTCTGCTACCTCGGCGTCAGTATGGTGGGGTGGTATGTCGGCAACTTCATTGTTAAGCCCAATGAGATGGTTCGCGAGCAGCCATATATAGAGAATAATATCGAGGCGACGCGAGCCGCCTTTGGACTAGATCAGTTCACACAGCGTGAGTTCCCCGCCGAAACGACCGTCGATGCAGCCGATCCGGCAAACAATCAGGCAACGCTACAGAATATTCGACTCTGGGATTGGCACGCCTTGCAGCAAACTCTGCAACAGCGGCAGGAGATTCGCACCTACTACGACTTTCCCGACATCGACATTGATCGCTACACCATTGACGGGCAGACGCGCGAGGTCATGCTGGCCGCGCGCGAGTTGAACGTCGAAAAACTGCCGGAGAGCAGCCGCAATTGGATCAACGAGAAGCTGGTCTATACCCACGGTTACGGCATCACTATGAACCCGGTCAACGGCTTCACCAGTGAGGGATTGCCCACGCTTCTGTTGAGCAACATGCCGGTTGAAAGCACAGTGAAGGGACTGAACGTGATTCGTCCGGAGATCTACTTCGGCGAGATGACCAATAACGATGTATATGTGAAGACGCGCCAGCAGGAGTTCGACTACCCGCAGGGCGCTGCCAACAGCGTGACTTCGTATGTAGGCACAGGCGGCATCGAACTGGGCGGATTCCTGCGCCGCGTACTGCTTGCCTATGAGCGCGACGACCTCAGCAAACTTCCCTTCAGCGACGACGTCAGCGCGAGCAGCCTGCTGCTGATGCGACGCAACATTCGCGAGCGTGTGACAACCCTGGCTCCGTTCCTCAACTTCGATAAGGACCCATACATTGTGATGGGAGATGACGGGCGGCTCTCATGGATAATGGATGCATTTACAACATCTGACAGCTATCCCTACTCCAGACATTACGCGCAGGACGACGATTCGATCAATTACATGCGCAACAGTGTGAAGGTGGTGGTGGATGCTTATAACGGGACGACGACCTTCTACACCTTTGACGCAAAGGATCCGGTGCTGGCAGCCTACGCGCGCATCTTCCCCAGTATGTTCAAGGACGCCTCGCTGATGCCTGCCGACCTGCGCAAACACGTTCGCTACCCGGAGAAGCTTTTCAAGCTTCAGGCGCAAGTCTATGGGTTGTACCACATGACCAACCCCTCGGTCTTCTTCAATCGCGAAGATCTCTGGACGGTTGCTACCGAGAACAACGGCCAGAACAGTGATGGTCAGTCAAACCCGATGACTATGGAGCCGAACTTCGTGCTGATGAAGTTGCCGGGCGAGACGGGCGAGGAGTTCGTCGAGATTCTCCCCTTCACGCCCGCCAATCGCACCAACCTGATCGGCTGGATCGCCGGTCGCAGCGATGGCGCGAATTACGGAAGCTCGGTAGTTTACGACTTTCCCAAGACTAAGCAGATCGACGGGCCGCAGCAGATCGAGTCGCGTATCGACCAGAACGGCCAGCTTTCTGGCCAACTAACGCTCTGGAACCAGCAGGGTTCGCATGTCGTGCGCGGCAGCCTGCTCGTCATCCCTTCGGGCAAGGCGCTGCTCTACGCCGAGCCGATCTACCTACAGGCGCAGACCAGCTCGATGCCAGAGCTGCGTCTGGTCGTGCTCGCTCTACAGGACAAGCTGGCATACGGGCCGACCTTTGAATCTGCACTGGCCTCGCTCTTCGGCGGAGCGGAATCGTCGTTGAGCGTGAGTGAGACGGCACAGGCTCCAGCTATAGCGACGGCGAAGGGCGCAACGCAGGCTCCATCGACCGACCTGAATGGCATGATCGATGCGGCTGGCAAGGACTTCAACGATTATCAGCGGCTGACGGCCGAGGGCAAGCTGGGTGAGGCTGGGCAGAAGCTGGATCAACTGAAACACGTTCTCGACCAACTGAACGCGCGTAAGCGATAGCGATTCTGGAATTCATAGCGAGTTTGCGATCGTTTTTGTCGGGGAATTGCGCATTTGGCGGATGGGCCATGGGTCTATTTGAATGGAACCAACGAAGATCCGAGACGCGGTCGTTGCAAGCGGCCAATGGACTTCGGGAGCTAATGCGCAACGTTGAAAGGTCTCTTGGCAACCGGGTGAAGCCCCATAGTGCCTCCTTCCACGCTTGGGAATAGTATGCGCCATCAAATGCCGGGACTAAACACCTAAGGTAGACTATGTTGAGAAACCGTCGGAGTAGCCTTCCGCAAAAGGTGGTCGCTGGGAGCTCAGTTTGCTGTGAATTTGATAGTCACTCCTCGCTGGGTGAAGGATTGAACGGTGATGTGGTGTATACTTCTCCCATGAACTTCCGCTCCACCGTCGTCGAGGCAATGGCCATGTGTATGTGCATGTGTCGCGGGCGCGTGGGTGCGTGTGGACAGACTCTGATGCGATAGACGCAGAAGAAATCGGATTCCAAACGGCTCACGGTCCTC
>CAZPZL010000169.1:0-6179 GCA_964590925.1 uncultured Granulicella sp. | reverse complement strand
CCGGCGACGATCTCTGTCATCTGCGAATGAAGCAGGGGCTCGCCGCCGGGAATAGAGACCATAGGCGTTCCGCACTCTTCGACCGCACGGAAGCACTCCTCCGGCGTCAGTTCCGACTTTAGGATGTGCGCAGGGTACTGAATCTTTCCGCAACCGGCGCAGGCAAGGTTGCAGCGAAACAGAGGCTCCAGCATGAGCACCAGCGGATACCGCTTGCGCCCCCGGAACTTCTGCTTCAGTACATATGTAGCCACGGTCCAGGCTTGTGAGATTGGCACGGCCATCTTGTAACTCTCCTCTCCCGTTGGGGACACGCATAATTCCGTAACTTATAAATACTGTTTCAGGTAGACTAAAAAACTACCTCCCAAACGGGACCACCAAATTAATTCCCATGACCCAATTTAATTTCTGCGATTCATCTTGGAGAGCAGTCGCAGAATCTCCAGATAGAGCCAGACCAGCGTGACCATGATTCCGAAGGCACTATACCACTCCATATACTTTGGCGCGCCAACCTGTACGCCGCGCTCGATAAAGTCGAAGTCGAGGATAAGGTTCAGCGCGGCAATGCCGACGACAAACAGGCTGAAGCCGATGGCGAACATACTAGTCCCGTTGATAGCGGCGAAGCGAACTCCGAAGAAGCCGAGCAGCATTTGCAGCACGTAGAAGACGAAGATGCCGCCGGTAGCTGCGACAATACCCAGGCGCATCTTATCGGTTACTTTGATCCAGCCGGAGCTATAGGCCAGCAGCAGCACGAGCAGTGTGCCAAAGGTGAGGCTTATGGCCCGAATCGCAATGCCGGGATAGCGCATGTCGAAGGTTGCCGAGATGCCGCCCAGCGCAAGGCCCTCCAGCAGCGCGTAGGCCGGCGCTGTCACTGGAGACCATTCCTTCTTGAAGGTCGTGACCAACGCGCAGATGAATCCGCCCAGTAGTCCGACGAGCATAAAAGGGTACACGGCTATTGCGTCGCCAGATTGCAGGAAGAGATGCCACGCCCAGCCTGCAGTGGCGATGGCGCACAACAGCAGAATGCCGGTCTTGTTGATCGTGCCGTTCAAGGTCATGCGACCTGTGTCAGCAAATCCCCCGTACTGTGTGCGGGCAAAATCGTTGAAGGTATTGTCGCTCAGTGCTGGATTGGATGTCTTCATCAGTGCCATAGTGCAAACTCCTTACTCCAAGATTGTTTTCTTTCGCAATATTTAGAGTATTTATCCCCATGATATTGAGTGAAGTATCGTGAAAAAATGCGGGAATTATTCGCTACGCTCAGTGTGACATCACTGGATACTCCATATCAACGGGGAAAATACTCTAGCTCAAGAAACGATTCACAATTGATAACTAGCAACTCACAACTGCTTTTATGCTGTTCCGACTTCGCGATCCATGATGCGTTTGTAGGTAGTTAATGCCAGCAGTGGGAAGTATTGCTTGTACAAGTGATAGCCCAGATAGAAGACGCGAGGAAAGCCGGTCCCGGTATAGTAGCTTTCGCCGTTGCGTCCGGCAGCTAGTTCGTCCCACGAGCCGTCACTGTGCTGATGCGCGGTGAGCCAGCGCACGCCCTTGGCCACGGAGTCCGAGCGAGTGTCGCCGCCCGCCAACAGGGCGAGCAGCGCCCATGCTGTCTGCGAGGCTGTGCTTGCGCCCACGCCGCGAATCGTGGGATCGTCGTAGCTTCCGCAGGTCTCGCCCCAACCGCCGTCGGCGTTCTGCACCATGCGAATCCACTCGGTGGCCTGCTGGATCTGCGGCTCGTGATTCCACACGCCCATCGCCTCCAGTCCGCGCAGGACCAAGAAGGTTCCGTAAAGATAGTTCACGCCCCAGCGTCCGAACCAGCTTCCGTCTGGCTCCTGCTCTTTGAGAACGAACTGAATAGCCTGCTCGACGCGCTTGTCGCGTCGCGTATATCCGTAGTCGGCGAGCATTTCTAGTATGCGGCCTGTGATGTCAACGGTTGGCGGATCGAGCATTGCGTTGTGGTCCGCGAAGGGAATGTACTGGAAGATCATTTTAGTGTTGTCTTTGTCGAAGCTGGCCCAGCCGCCGCCCTTGCATTGCATGGCCATTAGCCAGTTCAGAGCGCGCTCGCATACTTCATGTTGATAGCGGTCGCGCGGATTGTCGACGCATTTCATTGCCATCAAGACCTGCGCAGTGTCGTCAACGTCGGGGTAAAACTCATTGTTGAACTCGAAGCACCACCCGCCTGGCTCGACGTTGGGCACTTTTATTGCCCAGTCGCCCTTCTGTCGAATCTCCTTGGATAGCAGCCAGTCGACGGCCTGCAACATCCGCGGGTCTTTCTTTGACACGCCCGCGTCGCCCAGCGCGCAGATGGCCTGAGCCGTATCCCAGACTGGAGGCTTGCAGGGCTGCATACGAAATGTTGGCGTTGGGTAGCTGGGCTCGCCGTTGGGGCAGTCGATGCCGAGTTTTTCAAACTCGTCCATCGCGCGAATAAACTGCGGGTCGTCGTCGGAGTAGCCGAGGCAGCGTAGTGCAATGATTGAGTTCAGCATGGCGGGATAGATTGCACCCAACCCGTCGGACTTCTCGAAGCGCTCGATCATCCACTTCTCGGCTCGCTTCAAAGCAACCTTGCGCACTGGGCGAATGTGGACTCTCTCAGCCAGATGCGTGATGCGGTCGAGGAAGATGAAGAAGTTTCTCCAACTGACGACCTTCTTGCGGTCCCAGCGCAGATGCAGGTTGGCTTTTCTGCGTCCGCCGACGAAGAGCTCGTCGATGTTCTGCTCGGGCGTTAGTTTTTTGAAAGGCTTCTTGGCGTACATGATCGACATGGGCACCAACATGCCGCGCGACCACGAGGAAATCTCGTAGATATTGAAGTAGAACCAGCGCGGAAAAAGGATGATCTCCGGCGGAATTGCGGGCATTGCGTTGTAGTCGTACTGGCCGAGCGCGCACAGGTATATCTTGGTGAACGTGTTGCACTTGACCACGCCGCCCAAGCTCAGCACGCTCTCGCGCGCATGCACCAGCACAGGATGATCCTTCGACCAGCCCATCAGGGTCAAAGCCAGATAGGCCTTGACACCGTAGTCGACAAACGACGGTCCGCCGGGATACTGGCCCCATCCGCCGTCGGCGTTCTGGTGGCGCAGAATCTCGTTGACGGCGCGCTGCATCTTGCCGGGGTCGCCGGTGCCCAGCAGCGTATGCATAAAGATGTAGTCGGCTTCCAGCATGACGTCGGCTTCCAGTTCGCCGCACCAGTAGCCGTCGGCGTGCTGCTGACCGAACAGCCATTGGACAGCCTGTCCGATACTCTCGGCGACCTTGTCCAATCCGATATCCATCCGTCCATAGCGAGGCCGTGCGGGCGTTGCTGTCGCAGCCGTCGGATTTACTGAAGGTTTTTTCATCGATTTCTGACTCTCTGGACCGTCCGGCTAAAACATCGAACACGGCCTGATCGATCTGGAATTGCAATTCGCAGGCTCTTTACCGCTGGCCTGAGTGGATCGCGATTAGCTCTGAGGAGAAGACGTCTTCTTTGCGGAAGGCGCAGACGCAATTGCCTGAACGATCTCCGGCGGCAACCCGAAGCGTACATTCTCAGGCATAACCTCGACCTCGTCCACGGTTCCGTATCCCATATTTTGCAAGTAGTCCACTACATGTTGCACCAGCACCTCCGGTGCAGAGGCGCCTGCCGTTACGGCGACCGTATTGACACCTGAAAGCCACTCCGGCTGAATCGCCTCCGCCGAGTCGATCAGGTAGGAGTTGGTATGCAGGTTCTTTGAGACCTCAACCAGTCGGTTGGAGTTAGAGCTGTTCTTCGATCCCACCACCAGCACCATATCCGCTTCGTGGGCCACATTTTTCACCGCAACTTGGCGATTCTCTGTCGCGTAGCAAATGTCCTGAGCGTGCGGCCCAATAATGTTGGGAAACTTGCGCTTCAAGGCGTCGATCATGTAGCGGGCTTCATCCAGTGACAGCGTCGTCTGCGTAAGATAAGCGACCTTGTTGGGATCGGGAAGCACCAACGCCTCGACCTCTTCGACGGTGGAGACCACATGGGTCACGTCCGGTGCCTCGCCCTGCGTGCCCTCGACCTCTTCGTGGTCGCGATGCCCAACCAGCACCAGCGAGTAGCCCTGCTTGGAGAACTTGATCGCCTCCAGATGCACCTTGGTCACCAGCGGGCAGGTTGCGTCGATTTCCTTCAGCCCGAGTTGCTTCGCGTGATCCCGTACGGCGGGTGAGATTCCGTGGGCGGAGTAGATGACGCGCGCACCGGCGGGAACCTCGTCCAGTTCATTGACGAAGATCGCGCCCTTCTTGGCCAGATCGTTCACCACATAGCTGTTGTGGACGATCTCCTTGCGAACGTAGATGGGCGCGCCAAAGGTCTCCAGCGCAATCTGCACCACGTCGATGGCGCGCACCACGCCCGCACAGAAGCCCCGCGGCTTCAACAGCAGCACGCGCTTGGTGATCTTCTCCGAGTCGTTCTGTCCGATGCCGGGTGCTGCCAAAGTGGTCGTAGTCACAGCTCCAAGTATACCGTGTCTGACCATTTCTTTGTCATTCCCAAAGCGAATCTGCAACTTGCCGAGACCCCACCGTTGCGCGGAGCTTTCCAGAGCGGCGCGTTCGTGCTACCTGCGATACCGCCCCACCAAAAGAGAACACTAAACATATCTTTTGTATGTAAGTGATATTCTTTCTGCGCGATCGGTCGGGGTCGATCGTGGGGTTCTCAGGAGAGGAGTCTACGCCATGCGTATCGCATCATGGGCCGTTCTGATCGCACTCAATATCGGGAGTGTTTCATTCGCTCAGGCACCGGGGCGGTATCCTCCGCAGACCACATCGGGTACGGGGTATACCGGAGTGCCGTATTCGGCGACGGAGACGACGACCAATGTTCTAACCGGGACCGATGGAGTTCAGCATACGCAGACCTCGGTGCAACTGCTATGGCGAGATGCTCAGGGACGCACGCGCCGCGAGAGTATCCAGCACGACGCTTTGGGCGTGGAGTCCCGTTCTGTGATCATGACTGACCCGGTTGCCGGCGTGTACTTGAAATGGACTGTGCGCTACGATTCGACGAACAAAATCGCTTCGATATGGCCCTTGTCGGAGGCGCAAAAAATCACAGCCCCACCGCCTCTTCCTCACTTGACTGCACCGGATTTAGTGCCAAGGATCATTGGCCCCGACTGTGGTTGCGAAAGGCTGGGACTACAAGATATCAACGGGGAGTACGCCGAAGGCTCTCGCACCAAACATACTGTCCGTGCAACAGCAGCAGGTGGTCAGGATCATGTCGTGACCAACGAGAACTGGATATCACCCGAACTCAGAATTATTCTGCGACACATCACCGACGATCCGGTCGAAGGGGTAACGACGACCAATGTGACCGATGTCGTGCGTGGCGATCCCTCCTCCGATCTGTTCGCTGCGCCCGAGGGCTACGAGATCCGTGACAGGAGACAAAGCCCAACTCCAGCGCACTAAAGCGCGGGAGTTGGTGTGGTGGTAGGCGTAGCGGCTACCGGCGGTGCGGAAGTTGTTGCAGCGGACGCGACGGCTGGGATTGCTGCGGCGGGTGGCAGGACGCGCAGGGCCATGCGCGGGAAGGTGAAGGTGCCGCCCGCGTCGTCGATGACGTTGACCTGGCAGACATAGGTTCCCGGCTTCAGCCCCGTCAGTGGCACGTCGAACTGGAAGCCGACCGCGTCGCGCTCCGGGATGTTGATCGCCGTGGCCTCGACCAGCGGCGTCTCGTAGACCTTCACGCCACCCAGCAGGAACTCGATGCTGGTGAGGACGTGCACCGGCGCGGCCTCCTTCTTGGTGAGGCCGGGAGTGGCGGCTGCGGTGGAGGGCTGGGTGGTCGAGTCCTTATCCTTGGCCGGGCTGTAGACCTCGTAGAGGAAGTTCAGGTGCTGGTCCTGGCGGAAGACGTGGGGCACGTTGGGCACCCACTCCTTGCCGTCGCGCACCAGCGGGCTGACGACCTTCTTGGCGGTGTTGGGCGAGCTCTGGCTGGAAAGGATGATGGAGCTGAGTTTGAGCGGCGTCTTCTTCATATCCGGCACCTGGATGTCGGTCTCGAAGCTACCCATGTTGCCGGACTGGTTCTCGCGCACCACGAACTTGACGTGGTACTTGCC
>CAZPZL010000168.1:0-6194 GCA_964590925.1 uncultured Granulicella sp. | reverse complement strand
GTGGAAGAAGCAGTACGCGGGCGTCGAGGAGCTGAAGCTGGCCGTGATGGGATGCATCGTCAATGGTCCCGGAGAATCCAAGCACGCCAACATCGGCATCTCACTGCCTGGCACGTTTGAGGAGCCAAAGGCCCCGGTCTACGTCGACGGCCAACTCTTCACCACGCTCAAGGGCGACCGCATCGTCGAAGAGTTCCAAATCATCCTCGACGACTACGTCGAGAAGCGATACGGACGCGTTCCAGTCGCAGGCTGAGGCAATAGCCGACCATCGGTTGTGCTCAGTTGAGACCTACGCCGTAGTAGTAGTTGTAGACACTGTTGGAGTTGTTCCAGGGCAGTGGAGCCTCGAAGGAACTGAAGAGCATCGCCCCACTTACAAATGAGACGAATATATCCTGCTGCGTTGTGGACGTGGTGATGCGGTAAGTAAAGAGTCCATAGCAGGGATCGGTCAGTTCGCCTGTGCCATAGAGGTAGGGCACGCTCGATACCGGAAGAAGAGTTCCCTGGCTGATGACTGTTCCGCTGGGGTTGGTGATAATCATTGCTCCCGCACTGGAGACGGAGATGGTGGCTTTGGCAAAGGACTGCGCGCCCGTTTCGACTCCGTCGGAGCCTCCGGTGACGTTGAGCTTCTGATAGTAGATTGCCGAGTATGTGCCTGCGTTGGCCGGGTTGAAGGCGGCGCTGGTAGCCTTGGGCAGGCCGAGAATCGAGCCGTTCGCGGTATCGACGACGAAGAAGCCGTTGGCCGTACCGAACAGTGTCACCGAACCGCCGCCGTCGGGAACCGTGCCGGTGAGCGATGTCCCAGAGGCATTCTCGGTGAAGAGACTCAGCGGCATAGTGCTGCTGTTGAACGGCGTGTTGCCTCCTCCGCTGATCGCGCCAAAGGGCCAGTAGGAGCTGGTCTGAACTGCGCTGTTGCCGATGTTTGCCGTGCCCACGTCGAGGCCGCCGAAGGCTGTCCGCATCTGCATGTAGTTGTAGTTGTTGTTTTCGAAGGTGGAGATCGTGATCGGGCCGCTCTCGACGGCTGTAATTAACGCAGGCGTATTCTGACTGGGGCCGGACTTGGCAGATTCGATCACCATGGCGTATCCGGGAACCTCGTAGGCAGCCAGAAGATTCCCCGTCGGGTCGTTCAGCTTATAGCTCCCGTCGGCGTTGATCGTATAGGGAACCGTCGCGCTCTGGCCGTTGCTGAGGTTGGTATAGTTGAGCGTCGCGGTGACGGAGTCGACCGTGATGGTCAGAAAATCGCCGACCGAGGCCGTCCCGTTGTAGTTGTGCGTGGTCACGGCTGGTGTGCCATCCGTCACGTTTGAGGTGGGGACGAGCCGTGGACTGGAGCAGGCAGCCAGTCCTGCTAGCAGCAGAAGTGAAGGAATCGTATAAAGGCGCATGGCTCTCTCCTATTCCGCTCTTCATCGAGCGGGTGACAGAGCGAATATCGGCGCAGGCCGAGCGAGAATGGTACCCAGAGCAGATATTAGTTTACGGTGGTAACGGAACTACTAGGGAATCTCTGCCCGCGTCCTCGTTTTGAAAGGGCGGGACTTTAGTCCCGCCGCAAGCGCGCAAAATCAACGGGGCTTTAGCCTCCGAGGGAATGCTAAGAAGCTGGCTGCGCTCAAATTCCAAGTGCAACAACTTTCTTGAATTAATCCATATAGATAGCCGTAGTCATGCCGTGGAAAAGTGGAAAACGTCCTTTGTTTTCCATCTTTATCATGGTTTTCTTGTGCCATCTCATGGCCAGTCTTGATGATGCACTGTTGCATTTGGACCTTGAATCCGCCATCTGCTCACATATCACTGCGGGGTCTCGCCTTGAACCGACGTTGGTTTATGCAAACAGTTTCGGCGCTTGCTGTCCCACTCGTTTTTCTTCCGGAATCGCTCGCGCAGGCAGTCGGCCCGACTGCACAGCTTTGCAAAGTCGCTATCGGGGGCAGCGCGCCGTATTGAGCTGGCCACCGCTGCGGGCATGGCGAGGCAGCGTCGCGACTGGGAGAAGGGTGTCTTTGGTCGAGGCAGGCGATCGCGCGCGAACGATCCTGCTGACTCGCGCTGCAATCATTCAGTGTGTACCCGACGGTCGGCTTAGCGTTGTCAACTCTGGCAGTTTCACCGATCCCGCGATGGGCCGCTCCGCCTACACACTGGCCGCTGAGTGGACCGGTGACCGGAAGATTCGCAAGGCCGTCGACGGCCTACTCAACTGGATTCGCAAGGGAGCGCCGCGCAACGCCGACGGCATTCTCTACCATGTCTTCCGCGGGCCCGAGATGTGGTCAGACGGCTTCAACGGCGCCCTCGTTGATTTCGAAGCCTGAGGTCGCGAGTAAACGCAGTGAGGATCATGACTTGCGTGCCGTGCGTCACTGTACGTCGTAGGAGGAAAAGCTCTACTGCTGCTGGTTCGTGTAGCGGATTGCCTCGACTGTGGAGATGGCGATCAGCCCCTCGTCTACCATCGCATCCAGATGTGGTAGCAGGCGCGCGATCTGCGCTTCGGTGTCGATCAGGCTCAACTGAATCGGCGCGTCGCTGGAGAAGATCCAGTGGCTCGCGTGGCGAATCCTGGTGCTTGGGCCAAAGCCTTCAATCCCGCGATAGACCATCGCCTCGGCGATCTCCAGCTCGCGACACTTGGCATAGATCGCCTCATATAAGGGTTTGCCCTGCCACTTGTCGTTCTCGCCAAAGTGGATGCGAACCATGCGGGCTTGAAATTCCTCTTTCATCGCGGCTCCTTGCGTGCAGCGTCAGTTGCATCGATCTGTAGCGAGCGATGCGCATACTTGATGATGTCGACATCCGACAGCACGACCAGCCCCTCTTCGACCATCTGCTCGACCAGCGGCAGAAAGGCCCGCAACTTCTCCTCCGTATCGACGACTGAGAGCATGACCGACGCATCGCGAGAGAGCGACATCGGCTTGTCTCTATGCGCGCGCGCGTGCGCTCCGTAGCCCAGAATGCCGCGATAGACCGTTACGCCAGCGATGTCATTGGCGCGCATCGCCTCCACCAGCGCTTTGTATAGCGGCTTCTCCTTCCAACGATCACTCTCGCCGACGTAGATGCGCATCATTCGCGCCTTGCCCTCGATCTTCAGGTGAGCAGCGGGCGTGGGCTTGTTCTGTTTCGAGCTTTGCGCGGGCTTGGCGACGGTCGTCTCCTGAATCTCAATCATCCCGCTGCCAGCCAGCTCCTCCAGCTTCGCCAGCAATTCATCAACCTTCTCCTGCGATTCGACGAACTCGACCTTGATCGGAAGATTGTCCGAGATCTCGACGATGCTCGCCGAGTGAATGCGATGATCCGCGCCAAAGCCCGCAATGCCCCGCAGCACCGTCGCGCCCGATACCCCGTGATAGAAGAGGAAATCGAGGATGCTGGAGTAGGTTGGAACTCCGTGATGGGTTGCACCCTCGTTCAGGTAGATGGTGACCTTGACTGCCTTGCCCGCGCTCAACATACGCCCTCCTTCAGAGGTATTCTGCAATCGCGACGCCCGCCCAGGTTGCAATCAGCCCAAGCATCAGACTGACCAGCGCGTAGAGCGACGCCTCCACGAACGCGCCGCCGCGCAGCAGGGAGAGTGTCTCCCACTCGTAGGTGGAAAAGGTGCTGTACGCGCCGACAAATCCAATCGGCACCAGAAATCTCCACGCCGGATTCAGTGCCGTCCGCCGAGCCAGAAGCGTCAGCGAAAAGCCGATGATCACGCACGCCGTCAGGTTGATGACGAAGGTCCCATAGGGAAACTTCGTCCCCAATCGACCAGCCACCGTCGATCCGACCCAGTAACGCGCAATTGAACCAAGTGCGCCGCCCACGGCAATCAAGAGATATTTCTGCAAACGAATGCCTCCCTGCCCATGCTATTGCAATGCACTGCTTCGCGTCGCATACAAAATTCACGCGCAGCGAATTAATCCCTCCGCCACGCAGCCATTCCGCCAAGTGCGAGAGAATGAAAGCTGTGCAACCGACAAAGAAGGACGTAACCTTGAGCGGCACAGGAAATCCAACAACGACCGCCGCGCCCCGCGCATCGCACGCGTGGCGGGCGATGCGCCATCGCAACTTCCAGCTCTTCGTTGGCGGCCAGAGTATCTCTCTGATCGGCACATGGATGACGCGCATTGCTACTGGCTGGCTGGTCTATCGCCTCACTCGCTCGGCTCTGCTGCTGGGCACGGTTGGCTTTGCAGGCCAGATTCCGACCTTTCTCCTCGCTCCCTTCGCAGGCGTCTGGGTCGACCGCCTCAATCGCCGCCACGTCCTTATCTGGACGCAGGTACTGGCGATGATCCAGTCGCTTCTGCTTGCCGCGCTCACTCTCACGGGGCGCGTCAACATCTCGTGGGTGCTGGCTCTCAGCGCAATGCAGGGCGTCATCAACGCCTTCGACATGCCGGGACGCCAAGCCTTCCTCGTGCAGATGGTCGAAGACCGCGGCGACCTCGGCAACGCTATCGCCATCAACTCCTCGATGGTGAACATGGCGCGCCTCATCGGCCCATCGCTGGCCGGAATGCTGATCGCCATCAGTAACGAGGGCTGGTGCTTCCTCATCGACGGAGTTAGCTACATCGCCGTCATCGCATCGCTTCTAATGATGCAGATCCACCTGCCTGTAGTGAAGCGCGCCACCTCCTCCACGCTCACTCAGCTCAAAGAGGGATGGACCTACGTCTCTACCTTCATTCCCATCCGCACCATCCTTCTGCTGTTTGCCGTCGTCAGTCTGATGGGTATGCCATTCGTAGTTCTCATGCCGATCTTCGCTCACCAGATCCTGCACGGCGGACCGCACACCTTTGGCTTTCTGATGGGCGCAATGGGCTCCGGCGCGCTCGTCGGGGCCTTGCTGCTGGCCACGCGCAAGAGCGTCCTCGGCCTGGGCCGCAAGATTGCCCACTCCGGCGCAATCTTCGTCGCTGGGCTGATTGACTTCGGTCTCTCGCACACCTTCTGGCTCTCCATGGCCACTGTCGCCCTCGCAGGCTTCGGCATGATGCAGGGCATGGCATCGAGCAACACCATCATCCAGACCATTGTGAGCGAAGACAAGCGCGGCCGCGTCATGAGCTACTACACCATCGCATTTGTCGGCATGGCACCCTTCGGCAGTCTTCTCGCCGGATCCATGGCCCACTGGATTGGCGCGCCTCTCACTGTGATTTTGAACGGCACGGCCGTGCTCGCCGGCGCGGCTTGGTTCGTCACCCGCCTGCCCGCCGTCCGCGCAGCAGTCCACCCCATCTACCGCGAGATGGGAATACTCCCCGTCGAAATCGCCGCAGAATGACTCACCCCATTCCCAACTGTCCCCGCCACCCTTTTTGCGCGCCCCCGGCACGTACTAATGGGCGCACAAGATGGTCGAGTCGATCATTGCATATTCGTTTCGGCAACGGTACGGTTGGACGCATATCCGGGGCTGACGTTTACAGGGCGACAGCGTGGTGTCCACGGCGATGTGGCGCTTGATGCCGAAGACCTTTTTGCCCGCGTCGAGCCCTTGAGTCCCGCGCTGTTGGTGTTCGTTACGCTCTGTGTGACAACGCGTCAAGAAGTGGGTCATGCAGTTGCGTTCTCTTTTGGTTTGGACCTCGCCAACGGGTTTTATAAGGCATGCTCCGTAACACAGAATCCAAGTGGTCTGGGCCCGCTCCACTTGGCGAAGTAAGAATGCATCGTGCGCGGCCTGAAAAACTCATCGGGAAGCAAATGCCCCTGACAGCCGCTGTTGAGCAGGTACAGTGCGGCATAGGACACTTCAAATAAATCCACTGTTCGCGGCTTGTTTCGTTTTCGTACCCCTCCCAACGATGGGAGAGCACACTAAAGCTGCCCCCAAACCTCTGCTAAAAACATATGCAAACTGTAACATTCTGCGGAAGCGTCTTTTCCCAGAGCGGCTTGCTTTCCTGTTTACTAATTGCTTTATCTTGAGGGAGAAATCTGCGAGACTGTAGTGATGAGTACGACCACGACAAAGGTATTGACCGACCGAATCAATCGGATTGAAATTTCGGCAACTATGGCGATTACCGCCGAGGCGCTGAAGATGAAGGCGGCGGGGATCGACCTCGCGAACTTCGGCGCGGGAGAGCCGCACTTCGACACACCTGAACACATCAAGAGCGCGGCCATTGCGGCCATTCAGGGCA
>CAZPZL010000167.1:0-6275 GCA_964590925.1 uncultured Granulicella sp. | reverse complement strand
GGGAACTTCGCTTGTTGCCATGGATGGAGCATAGCACTATGAGAGGGGAATAGGTATCGTGTCCCCCTATTCCCCACCCTATTCCCCAATCAACGAGTCTTGCCTGTGCCAGCCATCGCAAGGAACACGTTATTTCATGTAGAGGGCACCCATAAGCGCTAACTTGAGCAGGAACAGGATAAACCAACCCAGCGAGCCAGTTTATCCTGGCAACTTCCGAACACTCAAGGAGGCATTCGGGCTTACTTTGCGTGCTGACGAGGATGCAAGTCCAACTTCACAAAGCGGGGGAAGTAAAGGCTCATATCCTTGGCGACTTTCTCGTCCGGACCATTTGTCACATAGGTAAGAATCAAATCTGCGCCTTTCAATTCTGTATGAGACTTCCCCGCATAGACAAACGCATCTGGCGCATCGGATTCCGGTGGGCGATAAATCAACATTGGAGCGCTCCAAGGCCCCTCCAGGTTCTGAGCCAGCCGCATCACGATGTCGGTCGCACCGAACCCTCTGCTATTGATCTCAATAAAATCATTCCCGCTTGGGTCGCGCTGCACGCTCGTCTCTGTCCCGGCCGCAAGCTGGATTGAACGGCGTCCCGACACAGTCGTTTTCCAATCTCCGCCAGACCACCACTCCAGCGTCCCGAACTCGCCCCTTGCAAGCATCTCCGCCCTCAACCGCGCCACGTATAGGTCATGTTCAGGCTCGCTTTCGCCAAAGAGATAGACGAACCCGCCATCGCGCAGTACTGCCGACGCCATGATTACCGAATCGCTGCTCTCCGCGGCAGCTTTCAACTTCCAGGCGGTTGGCTCGTCGTCTGGATTGTTCACCCAATAAGCATTCCATCCTACCGACTTGAATCCGAGCGAATCCTTCGCGCTCTCTGGGACGACCCGACTGGAGAACAAGAGCAGCCTATTCCCGATTCGTATGCCGGCACTGGGCCACATCCATGCCTGCCCTTCCGATGCAAAGATCTCAGAAGGGCTTCCCCTTCTGGTTCGCCAATAAAACTTGATGGTCGCCTGCGACGGATCATAGCCGGACTGAATCGCAACAGTATTGTGGACAAATGCCGCGTGTCTTCGATCTTCTCCAGCCTTCCGGGCAACAAATGTGTCATTGAATATCCAGAGCACCCGGCCCTTGCCAAGATCGACCGAATAGGTACCATCTGCGCCCAGCCAACGGGGATCGGAGTGGAACAGTTCGTCCGCTTCGGGCCACGGCATCGCAGTTTGCGCAGGGGCAAATGACGACACGCCTATTGCGAACAAGATAATACAAAGACGGCATAATTCGACGCGCCACAAGCCGTCTTTCTGGCAATGTTTCCGTGCCGACGTTTGGAGAAATGGCATGGTGTCATCATAACTTCTGTCCACAAAGCCAGTCTGCAGTAACCGGCGCAGTTCGATCTAAGTAGGGAAATAGGGGGGAATAGGGGGGAATAGGGGTTTGGTGATCATACCGTGCTTGACCTCCTCAAGCGCGCTAAGAAGCCCGTCTTTGACCAACACTTCCGCGATGACTTGATTCGGCAAGCGCAAAGCCAGCAAGAGGCTATAGATGCAGCATGGAAGGATGTCGCATATGCGTATGCCGAAATCAAAAGTGCGTACCTAAGTTGAACAAGACTGCCGGGTGCCCCATCCATCGCGGCTTCATGCGATGGATGGGATGCAAGCTCAAACCACCGGCGTAAACCGCAGCTCCAGCCCATCCGGCTTTGCCGTCACGACAACCGCTTCGAGCGAAGGCGCAATCCACGTTGCTGCGCGCAGTTGTTCCGCCGGATGCGTCCCCAGCACGCCAAGCACACGGCTGCCAGCAGCAATGCCAGCGCCCACGCCCGACGGCGCGTCCTCCACCACCACACAGTCTGCTGGCGCGAATCCCAGCAACTCCGCCCCGCGCCGATACGGTTCCGGGTCGGGCTTGCCGCGCACCACCATGTCTCCGCTGACGAAGCGCGCCGGAACCGGCAGCCCCGCCGCCTCCAACCGCCCGATCAGCAGCCGCTGCGTCGCCGAGGTCACAATCACCCAGCGCTCCAGCGGGAGCCGCGCCAGCAACTCCTTCACCCCCGGCAGCACTTGGAGGTCGGCGGTGTCGGCAACCTCAAGGTCCTCAATAACGCGCAGGCCTTCGGCCACCTGCTTTTCGCTGAACTCCGGCTTCAACATCCGCACAATGTCCACCGCGCGCGTGCCGTGGGGGACGTGAAAGCTCTCGGCGTTGGGCACGTTATATAGCTTGCACCACTTTTGCCAGCAACGCACCACTGAGCCGATGGAGCTGATCAGCACCCCATCCATGTCGAAGAGCAATCCTTTTGTCTCAACTGTCAACAAACTTTTCCCGCCCGTCTCCTTCAAATCTTCCCCACCCGTTTCACTTAGAGCATTTTCGGTAATAGTGTTGATTGCCGCGCATCGAGCAAAAGCAGATTCCCTTCAGGAATGACAAACAAAAGCAGATTCCTCCGCTGCGCTGCGGAATGACAAACAAAAATGCTGCGGGATGACAAACAAATTGGTTTGTAGCAATTACTAAAGCCTCTAATCCACTTTTCCAGCCAGAACGAAGGCGCGCGCGGCCTCCAGAATCGCCGTCACCGACTCGGTCGCGCAGCTCTCGCAGTAGACGCGCAGTAGCGGTTCTGTGCCGGAGGCACGCAGCAACAGCCAGGTCTCCGCCGCATTCTTCTTTGTCGCGGCGACAGGATTGTCGAGAAAGAATTTGATCCCATCCATCGTCTCCACGCGCAGAATCTTCAACCCAGCCATCGACTCGCCTGCAATCAGCGCACCTGCCCGCGCAATCGCCGACTGCTTCAGCTCGTTGTCGATGTGCATGTCTATGCGCCCATACTGATGCTCGCCGAACTCCTCCTGCAACACCGCGACAAGCTGGCCCAACGTCTTCTTTTCGTCGGCCATGACGTTGGCCAGCAGCAGGGAATTGAGCAGCCCATCACGCTCTGGCAGGTGCTTGCTGATGCCCACGCCGCCCGACTCCTCGCCGCCGATCAGGATGTCTTTGTCCAGCATCAGGTCGCAGACATACTTGAATCCGATCCCGTGCTCATGTAACTTGCGTCCGTATTTGGCCGCAATGCGGTCCAGCATCTTGGTGGTGTTGAAGGCACGGGTAACATCCCCCGGCCAGTCCTTGCGCGTCAGCAGCCAGTGCAGCAACACTGCGTATACCTTATGTGCGTCAACCACATTGCCGTGCTCATCGACCGCACCGATGCGATCCGCATCGCCATCGGTGATAAATCCAGCGTCGCACCTCTCGGCCACTACGGCCAGTTGCGACATGTGAATGTGTGGCAGAATCGGTTCGGGATTGATCCCCGGAAACAGCGGGTTCAGCTCGCTGCGAATCTCCACAAACGGAATGCCTGCCCGTGTAAAGATTCCCGCCAGCACACCGCGTCCGCAGCCGTACATACAATCGACCAGAAATTTATATCCCGAGCGGCGAATCGCATCAAGGTCAACGAACCTCGCAATCGCGGCGATGTACTCCGGGTTGAAGTCGACCGCCTCGATCTTTGCCGGAGTGGCGGCATCTGCCAGCGGCTCGCCCAGATAGCTCTCGATTGCCCCGATGATTGACGGGCTGCCCGATCCACCGTAACTTGCCTTGTACTTCACGCCGTTCCATTCAGCCGGATTGTGGCTCGACGTAATCATTACGCCACCCGCAGCCTTGCGCTCGCGCACCGCGTAAGACAGCGCGGGAGTCGGCGTAATCGCGGCAGCAAGTTGCACAGGAATCGCGGCGCCCGCCAGAACCTCAGCCACCGTCTGCGCGAATGCACGCGAACCGAAGCGCGTATCATAGCCGATGAGCACGCCGCGCGTCGCGTCTTCGTTCTTCAACACATAGTGTGCAATCGCTCGCGCAGCCACGCGCACATTGGCGAAGGTAAAGTCGTCGGCAATAATACCGCGCCAACCATCCGTCCCAAACTTGACTGCCGTCGTCTCTACCATCTTTGCGTTCGCTTCTTTCGTGAGCCGATCGCGCGAAGGCGAGACTCATGCTATTGCATTGCGCGCAGGATGCGCCTCATGCTGACATTAGATCAGGTCGTAGCGCCCGCGGCCCTTCAGCTCCGCGACCACCTTACCCACATCCTGTGAGCGATCACGCGTGGTAATCAGCAGCGCGTCAGTTGTCTCGACCACCACCAGATCGCTGACACCAACCAGAGCTACGATTTTGCCGAGCGCGTATACATAGTTCCCTTCGGCGTCGATGACGATGCTCTGCGTGCTCGCGCCGTCGCTGACATTCGCCTTGCTGGCCTCTCCGCCCGTCGCCTCGACGATGTTCTCATAGAGCGCATTCCACGATCCCAGATCGTTCCACGCGAAGTCCGCTGGCAGGCAGTAGATCTCCGACGCCACGCCCTTGGCCGAGCGCGGCTCCAGCACCGCGTAGTCGATGCTGATCTCCTTGCACAGCGGGTAGGTCTCGGCGAAAACGCGCTGGAAGCTGTCGGGCGAATTCGCGTGGGCCGAGGCGATCTTCTCCAGCAGCGGCGCCATCGCAGGTGCGTGCTCGCGGATGGCATTGGCCAGTGTGCGTGCGCTCCACAGAAAAATGCCGCTGTTCCATGCGTAGTCTCCGCTTGCAACAAATTGCTCGGCACGGACACGATCCGGCTTCTCGGTGAAGCGCTTGACACGTCGCACCGGAATCTCGCCGCATGGTACGGAAGAAACATCGACCGTCTCGCCCAGCTCGATGTATCCGTAGCCGGTCTCGACGCGTGTCGGAGGAACGCCCAGCACCACGATACGCTCACCGCTTGCGGCCAACTCTACGCCCGCACGAATGACCTCGGCAAAGCGCGCGTCGTTCTTGACAACGTGGTCGGAGGGAAAGATCCCGATCACCGTCTCCGGTGCTTCCGGCTCCAGCAGAAACGCAGCCAACGCGCAGGCCGGAGCCGTATTGCGCGCCGCCGGTTCGGCAAGAATGCTGTCGTTCGGCACCTGCGGCAACTGGTCCGCAATCACAGCACCCAGCAGCTTGTTGGTGATAACCCACACGTCCTTGGCCGAGGTGAGCGGAAGCAGTCGGTCCAGAGTCTGCTGAATCATCGTTCGCTCGCCGTCGAGCGCCAGCACCTGCTTGGCGTGCGCTCGACGGCTGCGCGGCCAGAAGCGTGTTCCGCTGCCGCCCGCTAGAATCACTGGAGCAAATCTCGGCCCCATTTTACCGCTCGCCAAATCCATAGGCCCCCATCTCGTATCGCTTCTTAGATGAACTGAGAAAAGTATGCGCGCATCCGCTCGATGCCCTTGTCGATCTCGGCACCGGAGGTCGCGTAGGACAGGCGAATGTGCTCGGCGGTGCCAAAGGCTTCGCCGGGAACCACCACCACATGCGCATCGGTCAGCAGCTTCGACGCAATGTCGGAGGCCGAACGCAGTCCGCCCTTACCGATAAACGAACTGATGTTTGGGTAGACGTAGAACGCACCCTGCGGCAGCGAGCAAGTGATGCCGGGAATCGTCTTCAGCCCTGCAATGATTCGGTCGCGCAGCTTGAGAAACTCCGCGCGCATCTCGGCCACGCACTGCTGTGAGTTGGCGAGCGCGGCAATTGACGCCTTCTGCACAAAGCTGGTTGTGTTCGACGTGCTCTGCGATTGCAGCTTGCTGATCGCACTGATCACCAGCTTCGAACCCAGCGCGAATCCAGCGCGCCAACCGGTCATCGCGTAGGTCTTCGACAGCGATCCCAAGATGACAACGTGGTCCTTGCAGTCGGTGAAACTGCCGCCGCTGATTGGCTTGCCGGTGTAGTTCAGGTAGGCGTAACACTCGTCCAGTAGCAGGTAGATGCCGTGCACGTGAGCCAATCGGACTATGGCTTCGAGGTCTACAGGCGAGACGACCGCGCCCGACGGGTTCGACGGCGTGTTCAGAATGATGGCCTTGGTCTTTGGCGTAATCGCCGCTTCGATCATCTTTGCTGTAATGCGAAAGTCCTCGCGCTCGTCACTTTGGACCAGCACTGCCTTTCCCCCTGCATACTGAATGATGTCGAGGAACGAGACCCAGTAGGGCACCGGCAGGATGACCTCGTCGCCGTGGTCGACTAGCACCTGAATAGCGTTGAACAGCGCCAGCTTGCCGCCAGTAGTGAAGATGCACTCCTCGACCGTGTAGTTAGTGGCAAAGTCGGCGGCGTGGCGCTCCACGATGGCCTTGCGCACCTCGGGAGTTCCTGCCACTGCGGTA
>CAZPZL010000166.1:0-6295 GCA_964590925.1 uncultured Granulicella sp. | reverse complement strand
CTGTCGCAGACGGCTCCTGCGCCGGTGGCGATTGCCACGGATTCTCCGGCGGGATCGGCGGGTAACGCCGCACCAGCGAACGCAACTCGCGGCGGGCGCGGATTCGGTGGCGCAGCGCGCGCGATTGTCGTGGGACACAAGACCAATAGCGTCTTCTTTACGCGCATGGATCCGGCGACGCACAGCAATGCAGTCTACAAAGCGAATACCAACACGGGCGAGATTCGCAAGCTGATCGACCTGCCGCCGCGGGTCTCCATCTCCACGGTGAACGCCGATGAGACACTGGCGGTGGGAACGTATAACGCGGCGGATTGTCTGGGCGGCAATCCCAATGCGCCGCATGCATTTCTACCGGCGTCTGCGGGAGACCTGTTAGGAAGACCGGGGACGACCGGCCCCAACGCTCCGGCAGGATTCGGCGCTCCCGTGCCAACCGACCCGCGCCTGGGTGGAGCCAATGTGCAGGCAGACAACAAGGGCCAGATGATGGAACGACGGCTGGCCGCGCGCACGCCGGTGGTTCTCTTCACCATTCGACTGGAGCCGGGGCCGAACGGTCAGAAGGCTGGGTTTATCCATCCGCTGTTGCACTCAACCGACTGGATCGGGCACATGCTTTTCTCGCCAACCGATCCCACTCTGCTGATGTACTGCCATGAAGGCCCATGGCAGAAGGTCGATCGCATCTGGATGATTCATGCCGATGGCACACACAACACGCTGATTCACAAGCGTACCCTGTATATGGAGATTGCAGGACACGAGTTCTGGGGATTGGACGGGAAGACTATCTGGTACGATTGGCAGCCGATCAAGGGGCAAGACTTCTATCTTGCGGGCTACGACCTTGAAACGCACAAGCGTACGGCCTATCACATGGATCGCAACGACTGGTCGATTCACTTCAACCTTACGCAGGATCTCGATCTCTTCTGTGGTGACGGAGGCGATCCCGGACAGGTGGCCAAGGCTCCTGACGGAGAGTGGATCAAGCTCTTCCATCCGCAGATGATTCGTGGCGATGAGGGCGCGCTGAATTCACCCAGTTTCTGGCAGCCGGGCGTCTTTCACACCGAGCATCTGGTCAATATGACGCACCAGAACTACCGTGCTGAGCCGAATCCGCGATTCTCGCCGGACAAGAAGTACGTCTTCTTCACCAGTAATATGTTTGGCCGCAGCTACGTCTTTGCAGCAGAGGTAGACAAGGCGACCGACCAGAGTGACGCCGTTTCCACGCCGGAGTTGGCAACGAAATTCAACCCGATTGAGCCGACGCCGACGACTACGCCAAAGTAGATTGGCGCAATTAGTATGGATGCGGTGCAGCTCAGTGCTCGACTGTGAGGTCTGAGTTGTACCGTGTCACAAATGTACTTTGACTCTACTTTGACGATGGAATTTGATTGATGAGGACCCCGATGCGTCGCACTGCAATTCTCTTCGCTGCTCTTTGCGTTCTTCCGTTGAACCTGATGGCTGCTGCCGCCATTTCTGGCCAGCATACACCCGCAACCGCGCCCAGACGCGCGACTGCTTTTGTGCCACAGGGGCCGCGTACGATTCAGCCGTTGACCACCGGTTGGCGCTTTCTACAGGCCGACGCTGTGGGTGCACAGATGCCAGAATTCGACGACTCTGCATGGAGCGTCGTGACGCTGCCGCACGACTGGTCGATTGCGGGAACACCAAAGCAGGATGCGGCTTCGACCGGTGCAGGCGCATTTATGACGACCGGTATTGGGTGGTATCGCAAAATTATTACCGTGTCAGCCAATGAGGCAATTCCAAATGCAGCGCGGCGAATGTTTATTGTCTTCGACGGTGTGATGGCTAACAGCGATGTCTACCTGAACGGAGTGCTGCTGGGGCATAGACCGTATGGTTATGTGAGCTTTACTTACGAGTTGACGCCGCATCTTCATGCAGGTGTGAATGTAATTGCAGTGCGCGTGGACAACTCTCAGCAGCCCGCGTCGCGCTGGTATCCCGGCGCGGGGATCAATCGTCAGGTACGGCTGATCACCACCGGAGACACGCACATCGTTCCCTGGGGTACGTTCGTTACAACTTCTGCGGTTTCGGCAGAGTCGGCGACGATTCACGTTCGTACGACGGTGGCAAATGAATCGGCAGCAACGGTGAATCTCTCGTTGTTGGTGCGGCTGGTTGCACCGAACGGCAACGCGGTTGTTACGACAAATAAGATTGCTTCGGCCAAACCGCTGACAGTTGCGCCGGGCGCGACGGCAGATCTTGATGCTGAGACTATGATCCCCAAACCGAATCGCTGGGACCTCGATCACCCAGTGCTGTATACAGTTCATGCGACGCTCCTGCGCAATGGCAATCCAGTCGACGAGGAGACCGTGCCCTTCGGCGTTCGCGAGTTCCACTTCGATGCCGACCAGGGGTTTTTCCTCAATGGGGTGCATCACAAAATTTACGGAGCGGCGTTGCACACCGACGGTGGCGCAGTCGGTACGGCGGTTCCGCTCGCCGTGTGGGAGCGGCGGCTAACCGAGTTGCGCAAGCTGGGTGTGAATGCGATTCGCACCTCGCACAACCCGCCCGCACCGGAGTTTCTTGACCTAGCAGACCGCATGGGTTTCCTCGTAATGGAGGAGATGTTCGACTGCTGGACGGTGGCCAAGAATCCCTACGACTACCACCTTTACTTTAAGGATTGGTCGATACGCGATACGACTGACACAGTGATGCGCGACCGCAATCATCCCAGTATCATTCTGTGGTCGGCGGGCAACGAGATTCACGACACACCGCACCCGGAGGTTGCGATTCCAATTCTGAAGTCGCTGGTCGATACCTTCCACAAGAACGATCCGACGCGACCAGTTACACAGGCGCTGTTCCGTCCCAACGCGAGCCACGACTACGACAATGGATTGGCCGATCTGCTGGATGTCATCGGGCAGAATTATCGCGAGAATGAGATTTTGAAGGCTCATGCCGACAAACCAACGCGCAAGATCATCGGTACGGAGAACACGCACGTTCGCGAGCAGTGGGTCGCGCTACGCGATCATCCTGAATATTCCGGGCAGTTTCTGTGGACCGGTGTGGACTACCTCGGCGAGTCGCGCACCTGGCCGACTATTGGATCTGGCTCCGGGCTGTTGAACTCGATTGCGCTGCCGCATGGACGTGCCTACGAGCGTCAGAGTTGGTGGAGCAACAAACCGATGGTTGCGATTGTGCGCCGTGTTGCCATGCAGAAGCGCGCGCCGACTGACCCCGGATACGCCAATGCCACCGCGACCAATCAGGCAGCGGGCGCGGGAGCCGCAGCACCGCCACCCGATCCGACGGTACGATTCTGGGAGCCGATCCTCCACGACTGGTCGCCGAAGGATCAGACGCCGCACGAGGAAAATATCGAGATTTACACGAATGCCGAAGAGGTTGAATTGTTTCTCAACGGCAGGTCGCTGGGGATCGAGAAGCAGCACGCAGACGCAAGCGCCATTACCTTTAAGGTGCCGTTTGAGGCAGGGACGCTGAAGGCGGCGGCTCGCAGTGATGGCAAGGTTGTTGCGACGGACGAGTTGAAGACGGCAGGCAAACCGGCGAGAATCGTTTTTGCGGCAGATCTGCCGACGGTGCCTCTGACGCCGGATTGGAACGACGTGCGCTATGTAACGGCGACCCTGGTCGATGAGGCAGGGACACGCATTCCCGACTCGGAGACGGTAATTCACTTTACGACTACAGGACCGGCTTCGATCGTCGCCGTCGATAATGGAAATCTCATGGACCACGATCCGTATCAGGCAACCGAGCGCAAGGTTTACTACGGCAATGCGGTCGTGCTGGTGCGGGCAACCGAGGCGATGGGCAAAGTCACGGTGACAGCCAGCGCCGACGGCCTGCCGTCAGCGATAGTCACACTAACGACTGCGCCCACCAGTGCGGAGGATAAGGCGCTTGCAAAGACCTCGGCGACAATGCGCGGCTTCTGATCACGCAGTTTATGAACTGCGGTCCGCTTCTTTCTTTGCTTGTCATTCCGCACCCTGAGCGTAGTCGAAGGGGAAGGAATCAGCTTTTGCATGCACTGCTAGGTTCTACACCGTTACTGAAAATACTCTTCCGGGAACATCTTGTCGGCGCGCGGTCTATTATGAGAGCGAGAGTTGCGGAGGAGTTTGCGCAGCTCTCGCTCGTAGTGTGACTTCATTAGTTCGGAAGGAATGAACCACGTGCGTAAGTCTATCGGTCTCTTCTCTCTTCTTCTTGCACTCACTCTTACTGTTGGCGTGCAGCAACCTGCCGCTGCTGCAAAGCCTGCGAAGGTGGCACAAGCGGAGCCGGCTGCTTCGACCGTGCTTCCAGTGACGCGCGTATCGCTGTACAAGAACGGCGTGGGATTCTTCGAGCACGCAGGGCGAGTGACGGGCGATCAGACCGTCACCATTGACTTCACCACGGCGCAGTTGAACGACGTGCTGCAATCGCTGACGGCTGTTGACCTGAATGGAGGAAGAATCGCGGGTGCAGGCTATAACTCCACCACGCCGCTCGATCAGCAGCTTAAGGCGCTACCGCTGGCCTTGGTCGAAGACCCCACCGCTGGCGATTTCTATGCCGCGATTCGTGGCTCGCGAGTGGAGGTGCATGGGCCGGGCGTTACGATCAGCGGTCGGCTGCTCAACATTGAGCTGCTCAACTCTACCGAAGGCGACAAGCCTACGCCGGAGAAGCGGCTCATCACGGTTATCGGCGACGCTGGAGAGGTGCGCTCGGTCGAGCTTACGCCAGCCACCGAGGTGCGACTGCTGGACGCCGACCTGCGCAAGGATCTGACGCGCTATCTGGAGTTGTTGGCCAGCACGCACAATCAGGGGCTGCGGCACCTGACGATTCAGGACAACGGCACAGGCGCGCGCGAACTGCGGGTCAGCTATATTAGCGAGGTGCCGATCTGGAAGTCGACCTACCGGATTCTCTTTACCGAGCCGAAGTCGACGGACGCAGCAGCCAAGCAGACGGCCACCTTGCAGGGCTGGTCGGTGGTGGACAATACCACCGGAGTGGACTGGATCAACGTGAAGTTGTCGCTGATTGCAGGCGCGCCGGATAGCTTTATTCAGCCGCTCTCGGTGCCGTACTACTCGCGCAGGCCACAGATTGGCCTGCCGCAGGAGGCACAGCTCACTCCGCAGACGCACGAGAGCGGCGAAGCGGTTACGGTTACGAATGCTCCGGTACCAACTGTTACGAATGCTCCGCCACCACTGGGCGTTGTTGCTCGGATGGGAAGCGGGAGCGGTGCTGGGTATGGTAGTGGCTCTGCTGGAGGCGTTGCGGGTGGCCTCATGGCGAAGAGCAGAGCAACGACCGTTGGAGCCAGCGGCATCTATGGCGGCACTGGGCAGACGGGACTGAACGAGAACTATGTCGAGGGAGTGCCGGTCAGCAATATCGGCGGCACGAGCCCATATGACAGCTACTCGGAGCTTGCGGAGAAATCCGTCACGGCCAAAAGCTCCACTGCGGCATTTGACGATTACTTTGCGTACACCCTCACCGAGCCGATTACGATTCGCAAGAACGAGTCGGCGATGGTGCCGATATTGCAGACCAAGATCGACGCCGAGAGGGTAACGCTGTGGTCGCAGAGGCAGCCGACGCCGCTGCGTGCGCTGTGGATCACCAATACCTCGGACCTGACGCTCGACCGCGGCTCATTCTCCATCGTCGAGGATGGGAACTTCGGCGGCGAAGGGCTGCTCGACCCGATTCATCCAGCGGAAAAACGACTGCTGTCCTACGCGGTGGATCAGGCCGTGCATGTCTCGCTCGACCCGCAGAGCAACACCAGCCGAGCGACCTCTATCTCCGTCGCGAAGGGTGTCGTTGTCCTACGCAATACGCAGGTCGCAAAGACGACCTATGTTGTGCGTAACGCCGCTGACGAAGCGCGCACCGTCGTCGTCGAGCAGCCCATTCGCTCCGGCTATACGCTAGATTCTGACGTGACGCCAGCCGAGAAAACTTCGACCGTCTATCGTTTTCGCGTGGAGACCAAGTCAAACGAGACCGAGCGTCTGACCGTGACAGAGACGAAGCCTGGTGAGACCCGTTACCAACTTAGCGATTCAAACGACAATCAGCTGAAGCTCATTTTCGATCAGATTGGCCACGACTCAACGTTTGAAGCAGCGCTTGCACCGATTCTGGACGCGCGCAGACATGTTGCGGAGTTGCAGAATTCGCTCGACAAGGTGAACAACCGTCTCGTCGAACTACAGTCGGACGAGCAGCGTCAGCG
>CAZPZL010000165.1:0-6321 GCA_964590925.1 uncultured Granulicella sp. | reverse complement strand
CGATCAGCTTGGCAATCTGCTCGCGCGCCGTCTCCACGGCCTGCTCCGCCTCCCATCCAAAGGAATGGTTGCGGCTGGCCGCGTTGCCAAACTTGCTTGTGAAGTAGGGCATCATCGCTTCCAGAACCCGAGGATCGAGCGGGCTGGTTGCGTGATTATCCATATAAATAGGCAAAGTTACGCCGGCTGGAACTTCCACGTGGCTGATAAATGTGCTCATCCTGATCTCCGTATCCAATTCGATGGTCTTCTCCGCTGTGCGGAGGCGAAAAATCTCAACTACAACGTCAAACTGATCAATCCCTGCGTCTCGTGCCCTCGTTCTCGAGGGTGTTCGTGCTCAGCCAGATCCTGGATGCTGATGCTCTTCAAGACGCCTGCAATGGTGTCGTTTACCCGCGCAAGCGGCTCTTTGATCGTGCAGCTGGGCGTCAGCTCGCAGGACTTCGCCCCTTTTGTGCAAGAGGTGATGAAAAATGGACCATCGATGGCGTGAATCACCTCGTAGGCGGAGATCAAGCGCGCATCCCGGGCAAGCGCATAGCCCCCGTTCATACCAGCATGCGACCGCAACAGCCCATTCTTGGTCAGCAGTTGCAGAATCTTGGCCAGCAGTTGCGCCGGAATTCCATAGGCATCGGCGACATCTTTGGCGCTGAGCGCCGGTGTCTCCGGGTGCTCTGCAAGGTACTTGAGCGCCATCAGCCCATAGTCCGCTTTTTTGGTCAGCTTGAGCATTGAATATCCGACTTCTTCAGTCCGTATTCAGTATACGACCGTTTCTGTCGGAATTTCAAGCCGGTACAGAATCGCGTGCGCCGCCGGGCTAACCTTCCTTGCGGTTCACCAGACCCGATAAATATTGGTTTGCAATCGCGGCAAAGAAAGCTACAATCTGGCGGAAAGAGCATCTATTTCAACAATTCACACGATCAATGGCAACCGCGTGCAGACACCCTAGAGTTCGAATCGTCTCCCGGCACGAAGATACGGAGTATGTTGAGTGCCTGGAGTGTGGCGAGGTCTTTGATTCCGAGGAGTTTCGGGACATGGAGATCGAGGACACGGCAGAAACAGAAGACGCTAAGGACGATATGTAGAGGCGTGCACTACCAATTCAGTTCAACGCATGCCCGTTGCCAGACGGAGTACTTGCCCTGTGGGAGACTGCCCACGCATAATGCAGCCCTGAAATTACTGTCAATGCCATGGTGGCATCGAGCGCAAGTAACCGTACAATTGCGACCCAGTGAGCAGGCGTGAGTTGGTTCAGGAGCACAGCGGCCACTGCACTGACCTGTGCAAACGTGTTGGCTTTGCCAAAGGAACTGGGACTGAACTCTCGTCGTCCCACAGCCGCGAAGAGAATGGCTGCAACCAGCAGAATGGCTACATCCCTGCCGAAGACAAGTACGGTCACCGTAACTGGAATCAGCCCTTTGTGCATGAGCACAAGGAACAACGTACTCAGCAACAACTTGTCAGCCACTGGGTCAAGGTACTGCCCAAGCATTGTCCTCTGCTTGAGAACGCGGGCCAGCGTTCCATCCAGCGCGTCGGTCAATCCTGCGGCGACAAACAGGCCAAAACTCAGCTTGTAATGCGCTCCCAGAATAGCGGCAACTAGAAACGGCGCAAGGCAGATGCGGATCAGCGTAAGCAGATTCGGCGCATTACGAAGTGGGTTGAGTTGTGAGTTGGCAATATCGCCCATGTCAGATTTTCAGACTTGCGCCAGCGTTGTTTCTGCGCGCGGGAATAGTCTCTCGAGTCATTCTCAGGATGGAAGGTATCGCTGCAAGTCTAGACCTTCGTTCGTCAACGATGGTACAACAACGCCCCGGCAAATCAGGCCTTCTTTCCCACGGCCATGATACTGATAAGAGGGTGCCTGTCGCTTGGCAGGTGCGTTGCCCAGTTGGCTAGAGCGCTTCCGTAGCACAAAAGAGGTCGCTGGCTCGAATCAATCGTGCCCAGTTCTTTAATTGGCTTCCAGGACCTTCGCGATTCGTTCGAAGGCCCAGTCGAGTTCCTCGCGGGTGATGATCAGGGGAGGGGCAATGCGGATCACGCTATCGTGCGTTTCCTTGCATAGGACACCCTCTTCCTTTAACGCTTCACAATAGGGACGGGCCTTGCCGTTCAGTTCAATACCTATCCAAAGACCGCTACCACGCACTTCCTTGATGACTGGCGTGCGGAGCGACCGAAGCCTGGACAAGATGTAAGCACCCAATTCAGCCGACCGCTCGACCATATTTTCTTCAATGAGAACACGCAAGGCCGTTCTTGCAATGGCACAACCCAGCGGGTTCCCACCGAAGGTGCTTCCGTGATCGCCGGGTTTGTAGACGCTCAATATTTCGCGAGAAGCGAGGATCGCCGAAACGGGATAGCAACCGCCGGCGAGGGCTTTGCCTACGATCAGCACATCTGGTGAGATCCCTTCGTGCATATAGGCAAAGAGTTTGCCGGTGCGGCCAAGTCCAGATTGAATTTCGTCCAGCATGAGCAGTACACGATTCTGGCGGCAGAGCTCGGCGGCCTGGCGAAGGAATCCTGCAGGTGGTATCACGATCCCAGCCTCACCTTGAATCGGCTCTACAAGGAATGCACAAGTATTCGGCGTAATGGCGCTGCGCAGCGCCTCAATGTCGCCGTAGGGAATGATCTTGAACCCAGGCGTTACCGGACCAAAACCATCGCGATATTGTTGGTCACTTGAGAAACTAACGATTGTGATCGTGCGGCCATGGAAATTGCCGGCGCACACAATGATTTCGGCCTTGTCCGCTGGGATGCCCTTAACCTTGTAACCCCATTTGCGGGCTGTCTTGAGCGCAGTCTCAACCGCCTCAGACCCGGTGTTCATGGGCAGCACCATGTCAAACCCGGTCAGGTCGTGAAGTTCCTTGCAAAGAAGGGGCAACTGCTCATTTCTGAAGGCACGTGAGCTTAAGGTGATTTTGCCGGCTTGTTCTTGAAGAGCTCGAAGAATCCTGGGGGGACAGTGCCCCTGGTTGACCGCGGAGTACGCAGCTAAACAGTCGAGATATCGTTTGCCTTCAACGTCATAAACCCACACACCCTCCGCACGCTCGACAACCACGTCAAGCGGGTGATAGTTGTGCGCTGTAAATTCGTTTTCCAGATCGATAAGGTGCTGCGTGCGCGTAAGCTGTTCCGTTTGCGGTATGGTCATGGTCTTCTTTCTATTCTAGATTGCCCTAATTGTACGGTCCAGGAAGCTGGACAGACCCGAGGCCGAGTCGGATTGTCTCATCGCAACGAGTGCGGAACTTGCCTGGCAATCCATTCCGCGAAGAGCACAGCAACAGGTTATGCAGAACCCTTTTGTCCGCAAAACGGAACGATCACAAGCTCCACACCCGACTCTGCAAAAATCTGAGCTGTGAATGCAAAGCTTTCCGCCCACCGATCATTGTCAGACTCAGGCGCAACGACACGCTTGATGCCTGACTGCACGATGGCAGACCCGCATTGCGAACAAGGCATGAATGGCCAGACATAAATTGTGCAGTCTTCCAGATTTTGTCTCGAGGTCAGAATTGCATTCATTTCCGCGTGGATGATGGTCCGGTATTTGACTTCGCGGTTGTCCAAGCGGTCAGGCGTGTCGGCAACGCCCTTTGGATGGCCATTGAAACCGAGAGAGACAACGAACTTGCCGCGTGTAATCACCGCGCCAACCTGGGTACTGGGGTCTTTACTCCAGGTCGACACCAGCCGCGCCATTTCCAAGAAACGGGAATCCCAATCACTCACGACACACACCCTTGCAGTAATTCTGTGATCGTAAGTTTATCCCAAAATCAACGGGATTGGGCACCATCGAACGCATGTTCTCTTCAGTGCGAACGCGATGCCTGGCCAGATTGTGTCATCACAATGAGCTCAGGTCCGGAACAGATTCATTGTGCCGAGTGTTCGATCGTGTCTATGATGGCGATCAAGTATTACGCCGGATGGCTGACGGAGAGGAGCGCATGTCAGTTCCTGCAAACATCAGCGCACGAACTATTACACGCATTGGATTCGTCTGGATCATTGTTAGTTCTACCGCCTTATGTCTGGTGAGCCAGGCCATTCGTTCCCCCGCAGACGTTCCTGTCGTCCCGACGAGCCAGGATTATCAGATCGACAAGAATGTAATGGTGGCCATGCGAGATGGCATTCGTCTGGCAACAGATATTTACCTGCCGGCACGCCAAGGCCATAAGCTCCCGGGAGAATTTCCAGTTCTTGTCTATAGAACTCCCTATAACAAAGATGGCCTGCGCCGGGAGGGCATCTATTTTGCACAGCACGGTTACGTCGTAATCGCGCAGGATTGCCGGGGCAGATTTGCATCGGAAGGAGAGTTCGATCTCCTGCGGAGCGACGGTCGCGATGGCTATGACACGATTGAATGGGCTGGTATTCAACCCTGGTCAAATGGCAAAGTTGGAACTGCCGGTGCATCGTACGAGGCGTGGACGCAGTACGCAGCCGCGATGCTCACCCCTCCACACCTCACCGCCATGTTTCCCACGGTCGGCTGGGATAGCTTTTTCCGATATGCATTCAATGGTGGCGTGCCGAGTTTGAGCATGTCCGAGTGGATTCTCTTCATGGCCGATACGAGCCAGGAAGCCAGTGCAATGCCCGCCCTGAAGGAAAAGCTGGACTCGACCTTCAAGGACCCTGTGCCGTGGCTGCGGCTAAGTCCCTCGCAGCGCGCCGCCATCTTCGACGGCTTGCCCCGTTATAAACGAATGTTCGAGGATACCTACGCACATCCGTCCTTCGACAGTTACTGGCAGCAGCCGAATCTAGATTTACCTGCGAACTACCCGAAATTCAAAGACGTCCCGATGTTCTTTATCAGCGGCTGGTATGACGGCACGGTTGGTGGTGTAGTCCGCAACTTTGTGCGGCTAAGCTCCTTGCAGAAGTCCCGGAAAGAATTGCTGATTGGCCCCTGGCCGCACGCCACAGGTAATTCAACGTGCGGCAATGCAGATTTCGGCCCATCGGCTGCGGTTGATGAGCAAGCGCTGGAGCTTGACTGGTTCGATCACTGGCTAATGGGGAAGCCATTCAAGATCATTGGCTCTTCGCCCATCGCGCTCTTTCAAATGGGAGGTGGATTGCCGAGCATCAAGATGTCAGACAAGCTAGAGGTGGGTGGGGGATGGCTCTCGCTAAAGGCCTGGCCGCAGTCGGAAATCCGCACTGAGAACTTCTATCTTCAGCCGCAGAATCAGCTTCTTCGTATCCATACTCGACGAATGGGAGCCTCATCATTTGTAGATGCCCCCAACAATCCGGTGCCTAGCTTTGGCGGATATTTGCATGGCCAGTGCGTGCAGGATCAGGCAATGCTCGAAAAACGTTCCGATGTTCTCGACTTCACCACACCAATTTTGACGACATCGATAGCCATCACGGGAACTGTGCTGGCGCGTCTTTGGGTATCCACAACAGCAGCCGACACAGATTTCATCGCGAAGCTCACAGATGTTTATCCGAATGGCTACTCCATGATTGTTGCGGAAGGGGAGATGCGCATGAGCGCCGGGGAACGCTCGGGGCATGTCGCCTCTCTGGCAACGGGGAAAATCTACCCGATAACAATCTCACTGGGGCCGACCAGCAACCTTTTCTCCGCAGGCCACCGGATACGGCTTGATATAAGCAGCACGGATTTTCCGCGTTTGGAGCCCAATCCGAATACCGGGAAATTGCAAGGACGTTGGACCAGTAGATCCGAAGCGCGAAATTCAATCTACTACGGCGAAAGATACCCATCGCAGCTTATATTGCCGCTGATGCCTATTCAGTCGCACCAGCAGCCCTTCGACACGCTTGCCAATCCAGTCAAATAGGCGCGAACCGGTGATAGACTTGCGTCGCGCAGTAAGCATCGTCAGGCAAGGTCTGATTTCATCCTGATGATGTGCGATGCCAGAAATGATTTTGGGAGTGCAAACCCATGCCCATACGACGTCGTGATTTGTTGAAGAGTCTCGCGGGAGCCGGATCTGTTGCGCTTGCGCCGCGATTGGTGCTTGCCGAGGAGCAGGTGTCACAAGCTACGCGGGCAATGCCGTCGCCGCGGATTAAGGATATCAGCGTCATCGAGTGCCAGCCACAAGGTGCGCGGCTGACGGTGGTGAAGATCTCAACGGACCAGGACGGGCTCTACGGCTACGGCTGCGCCACGTTTACGCAGCGGGCCGACCTGGTGAAACCGGCAGTGGAGAAGTATCTAAAGCCATTTCTGCTGGGCAAAACAACTGATCGGATCGAGGACATCTG
>CAZPZL010000164.1:0-6336 GCA_964590925.1 uncultured Granulicella sp. | reverse complement strand
GCATAGCTCACTCGCTGAATCTCTCTCTGGCGATCCAACAGCACCTGCAGCCGCCGCGACTTCTCCTCATCGGGAAGCGAATCCGCCAGCGTAATCGCCGGTGTATTCGGTCTCGGCGAATACTTGAAGCAGAAGACCGCATCATACTTAACCTCATCAAGCAGTGTCGCCGTATCTTCAAGGTCAGCCTCTGTCTCGCCCGGAAATCCAACGATAATATCCGAGGTCATGCTGATCTCCCGCCGCGCCGACTTGATCCATCCGATGCGTTCCAAATACCACTCCCGCGTGTACTCTCGACTCATCGCAGCGAGGATACGAGTCGAGCCGGACTGCACCGGCAGATGCACATGATCGCATAGTTCCGGCACCGCGTCGATGGCCTCGACGATCTCGTGCGTAAAATCCCGCGGATGGCTGGTCGTAAACCGCACCCGGCGAATCCCCTCTACCTCGCCGACCGCAGCCAGTAGCTCCGCAAAGCTCATCTTGCCCGATGGATCGCAGTAGGAGTTCACATTCTGCCCCAACAGTTGAATCTCGGTAAAACCAGCGTCCACCATTCGGCGCGCCTCCGCCAGCACCGAGGCTGAAGTGCGTGATCGCTCCTTGCCTCGCGTATACGGAACCACACAGTAGGCGCAGAACTTGTCGCATCCCTCGACGATAGTTATGTAGCCGCGATGCGGATTGCTGCGCGCCGTGTACTCCGTATCAAACGTCTGGTCAGTCTGCCGGTCGTCGAGGCCGGTGATGCGCCGTTCGCCCGCCTCCAGACGCACCAGCATCTCCGGTAAGTTGCGATAGCTCGCCGATCCCGAAACAATCGACACATACGGTGCGCGCTCGAAGATGCGCTCCCCCTCCTGCTGCGCCACGCAACCCAGCACGGCAAAGCGCTTTCCCTCACCCTGCATCCGCTTGTACTCATTCAATCGATGAAAGACCTTCTGTTCGGCCTTATCGCGTATCGAACAGGTGTTGTATAGGATCAGCCCCGCGTCGGCCTCGTCCGTAACGCGCATGTATCCCTCATGCTCCAGTGTGCCGATGACCTTCTCCGAGTCATGAGCATTCATCTGGCATCCAAAGGTCTCGATGTAGAAAGTCTTCGCCACACCTTGAGTATATCGCTGTGGCGCTCAACCAATGGAATCAGACCTCAACGTGCAGCTCGACAATCTCCACGCGCGGAGCGGCTTTATGATCTAAAATCACCCGAGCCAGCGTGACGGGGAGGTCGAAGCGACGCGGGCCACAACTGCCCGGATTCAGGTAGAGGACGCCGTTTCTGAGCCTCTGCTGGACGCGGTGAGTGTGACCGCTGACCACCACAGCGATGCCCGCTGCTACCGGGTCGATGTCAAGGTCGTTTGCCGAGTGAACTAGATAAAACAGACGGCCACCCAGCTCTGCCGCATCGGTCTCGGGCAGATGACTGCATAGGTTATAGCGGTCGATGTTGCCGCGGATCGCGGTCACTGGCGCGATCCAGCGCAGCTTGTCGAGTACCAGCGGATCGCCCACGTCGCCTGCGTGAAGAATGTGGTCTACGCCGATCAGCGCCTGTATCACCTCAGCACGCAACAGACCGTGCGTGTCAGAGACGATGCCGATGGCGAGCGGCCTGGCCACAATGTCCGTCACAGGCCAGCTGCAAGACGGGTGCGTGGGTCGAGCAAGTCGCCCAACGCATCGCCAATAAAGTTGAAGGAGAGGACGGCCAGCATCACGGCCAAGGCTGGGAAGACAATCAAGTGAGGCGAGTCAAAAAGATGCGAGCGAGCGTCGTTGAGCATTGCTCCCCAGCTTGCGGCGGGCGGTGGGACGCCGAGGCCAAGAAAGCTGAGTGTAGCC
Organism: uncultured Granulicella sp.; assembly: GCA_964590925.1. GTDB lineage: Bacteria > Acidobacteriota > Terriglobia > Terriglobales > Acidobacteriaceae > Edaphobacter. The sequence continues at coordinate 4,479 of CAZPZL010000164.1, read as the reverse complement.
TCGGCGAGGACGGCACTGGCCATGCCGATGGCCGCCTGTACAACGATGGGCTGCACGATGTTGGGCAGAATGTGTTGGCAGAGAATGCGCAGGTCACCCGCTCCGAGGGCGCGAGCCGCCTCGACGAACTCGCGCTGCTTGACGGCCATCACCTGGGCGCGAACCAGCCGGGCGTAGCCCACCCAGCCGGAGATCGAGAGCGCTAGGATTAAGTTGAAGAGGCCCGGGCCGAGGAAGGCCACAAACGCTATGGCGAGCAGAATTCCCGGCAAAGCGAGGAAGGCATTGGTCAGGTAGATGTTGATGAAGGTGTCGATCCATCCGCCGTAGAAGCCAGCCAGAGCGCCCGCCATCAGGCCGACGGCCAGCGAGATCGAGACGACTGAAACAGCGACGAGCAGCGAAATACGCGCTCCGTAGATTGTGCGGGAGAGAATGTCTCGACCCAGTTCGTCTGTGCCGAAGAGGTGGGCATGACTGGGCCCGAGCAGGCGGGCAGCAAGGTTGAGCTGCGCTGGGTCCTGCGGCGCAAGCCACGGAGCAAAGAGCGCGCAGGAAACAAAGACCGCCAGCAGAGCGACGCCAACGATCGCCAGCGGCTGCTCTTTCAATAATTCTCGAATGCGGCTTCGCTGTGGAAATGAAATACTCATGTGATTTATTCGCTGTACAATCAACATTATAAGGGCTTGCAGATTACCAAAGGCGGAGATTGAATATTATCCTCCTGCGCGGATTGTCCGATATGAGTCATCATCTAAGTCGCAGGTCATTCGTTGGCAAGGACTTTCTCGCATATCATTAAGCCTCAGAGGAGATGGAATGGGTCAGCAGACGGAACGCGCGGTAGTTTGTGGCGGAGGTGGTTTTATTGGCGGACATTTGGTCAAGAGCCTTCTGGCACAGGGCGTCAATGTGGTTCGTGCGGTAGACATCAAACCGTTGGATGAGTGGTATCAGACGACCACCGGAGTTGAGAATCTTGTGCTGGATCTCCAAGACAAGAACAACTGCCTGACCGCGACCGAGGGCGTGAACTCGGTCTATCAGCTGGCGGCCGACATGGGCGGCATCGGATTTATCGAGAACCACAAGGCGCTTTGCATGCTGAGCGTGTTGATCAACACGCACATGCTGATGGCGGCGCGCGATAAGGGAGTTGAGCGATTCTTCTACTCTTCGTCGGCGTGCGTGTACAACGGCGACAAGCAAACCAATCCCGATGTGATCGCGCTAAAAGAAGAGGATGCGTACCCGGCGATGCCGGAGGATGGCTATGGCTGGGAGAAGCTGTTCAGCGAACGAATGTGCCGCCACTTCGAGGAAGACTTTGGCATCAAGTGCCGGGTTGCGCGCTTTCACAACGTCTATGGACCGTTCGGAACATGGGATGGAGGACGGGAGAAGGCTCCGGCTGCGGTGTGCCGCAAGGTTATCGCGGCTATGCTGAGCGGCAAGCACGAGATCGAGATCTGGGGCGACGGCAACCAGACGCGCAGCTTCATGTACATTGACGACTGCGTCAAGGGAGTACGCATGATTCACCAGAGCGAGATACACGAGCCGTTAAATCTCGGATCTAGCGAGTTGGTAACGATCAATCAGCTGGTGGATATGGTTGAGGAGATTGCCGGCATCAAGCTGAAGCGGACGTACAACCTGAGTGCTCCCAAGGGAGTCAATGGGAGGAACAGCGACAACACGCTAATTGAGGCTAAGCTGGGCTGGGAACCTTCCATCCGGCTGCGCGACGGCATGGAGAAAACCTACCGCTGGATCGAAGGTGAGATGAAGGCGGGCGCTTCGGGGAAGTAGTTCCGCCAGATATTTCCGCTAAACGAGGAGTCGTTGTTGATGGGTAAGAGTGAACCTGGGAATGCGACTGGCCGACGCACGATTCTTGGCATCTCGTTCTTTGCCGGACGAGCGCCGGAGGCCATAGCCGCGATTCAAGGAGGGGGCTTGCTGGTGGTTCCTGCGGCCCCAGCACTGAAGAATATGGATCGCGATGCGGGCTACCGCGAAGCGCTGCTAGGCGCGGATCTTGTCATCACCGACAGCGCCCTGATGGTAATGGTCTGGAATTTTCTCGAAGGGGACTCCCTCTATCGTCTCTCCGGACTGGAGTATCTTCGCGAACTGCTGCTACAGCCCGACGTGCGCCGCACAGGCAATACGATGTGGATCATGGCCAGCCCGAAGAGCGCTGCGGCTAACCTGCAATGGCTGAAGGACAGCGGCATCACGGTAGCTGGCGAGTATGTCTATATGGCTCCGATGTACGGAGCGGAGATTAAGGACGAGGCGCTGCTGGAGCTAATCGAACGCCTGCGCCCGCAGCATGTGATCGTCACCGTCGGCGGAGGTACGCAGGAGCGCCTGGGACTTTATTTGAAGCGGAACCTCTCCTACCCGCCCGCGATCCACTGCATCGGCGCTGCGATTGCGTTTCTCAGCGGCGATCAGGTGAGGATTCCGGTATGGGTGGACCGCTTCTACCTCTGCTGGCTCTTTCGCTGCCTCTCAGAGCCGAAGCGCTATATCCCGCGCTATTGGGACGCTCGCAAGCTGATAGGGCTGATGCTGCGCTACCGCGACCGTCTACCAGAGCTGCGTCGCGCTTGAACGCGACTTTATACATCACCCGCATAATCCCCAAGCGCATCAGGACTTTACTTCTGTGCGCTGCAACTTTGGCGGGGTCGACACGTGTCGTTGCACAACAGGCCGATGCGGCACAACAGGCTGATGCCTCGCGTCCGGCCTCGAACGCTACCAGGACTGATGTTGCACCCGCGACGGTTGCCGAGCAGTATCTGTTTGCTGCGGCCAATCAGGAGCGGGCCGCGCGCGGGCTTGGTCTGTTGCGTCGCGATGCGAGTCTGGTTCAGAGCGCCGCCGAGCACGCGCTTGCGATGGCCGAGCATGCGGCGATCTCCCACCAGTTTCTCGGCGAAGCTGCGTTGCCCGAGCGCGCAGCCAGCTCAGGGCTTGCCTTCAGTCTCGTCACGGAGAACGTCGGCGAGGCGCCCAGTGCGGTCCAGATTCACGACCTGTGGATGCACTCCGAACATCACCGGACGAACCTGCTGGACCCACAGGTCGACGCGGTGGGCATTCGCGTCATTGCGCGCGACGGAGAGATGTACGCCGTCGAGGACTTTGCTCGAACGCTACGCGCTGTCAGCCTCGAAGAGCAGGAAGCGGCCATTGGCGCGCTCGTCGTAAAAGCTAGAAGAAGCCCGTCCAGCCACATCGCGTTGATCGCCACTGACGAAGCCGTCGCCGAAGCACGTAGAACCTGCACCATGAGCAAGGGATTTGCAGGTGCGCGCAAGCCATTGTTCATCGAGCGATTCACCTCCAGCAGCCTCGCCGAACTGCCCGATCAGCTCAAAACACAACTCGTCACGGAACGCTACCATCAGGCCATTGTGGGCGCCTGTGCACCCAGCTCGAGCAGCCCCTTCACCTCCTACAACTTCGCCGTCTTGCTGTTTCCATAAGAAGCTGTCAAATAGCGGCGCATGATCGTCATTTAATGAATGAGCCCACCGCATGCGTCGGAAATCACACCCGAAGTGATTGAAGGTCGTTACCTGAGTCTCGGACGAAGTGAATGGGACGGATCCCTGTATTTCGTTGTTGCTTGCTTGTCTGATGTCGTGATCACAATGCTATTAGACCGGCACGACTTCCGGGAACCGGATATTTATCCGCCGACTGTATTAAATCGACGAGAGAAGAAAGCCCACGGAGCGCCCACAGAATCTGTCACGCCATGATGCCGCACATTTCGAACGCTTCAAGCGAATGATGCAGCATAGGACGGACTCCTTTGCGCGGCTGGGTTTTTCGGGCTTGCCCCCCGGTATAGTGGATGTGCGGTGGATCGCGGCGGATTCGCGCGGGGCAAGGTACTGACAGCAAGGAGGAGCGATGGCGGGGATGAAGGCGCATACGGAGTATCTGACGCTGAAGACCAAGAAGCGGTACGAGATGGTGCATCTGACTGATCAGGTGGAGGCGATCGTGCAGCGCAGCGGGGTGGTGGATGGGCTGTGCTTCGTCTCGCCGATGCACATTACGGCGGCAATCTACGTCAATGACAATGAGGACGGGCTGATCGAGGACATCGGAGAGTGGCTGGAGAAGCTGGCCCCGGCGTGGCCCGGGTACAAGCACCATCGTACCGGAGAGGACAACGGCGACGCGCACCTGAAGTCGTTGCTGCTGCACCACGAGACGACGCTGCCGGTCACCGATGGGCGACTCGATCTAGGGACGTGGCAGAGAATCTTCTACGCCGAGTTCGATGGCCAGCGCAGCAAACGAATCATCGTCAAGGTGCTGGGCGTGGCGGAGTAAGCTACTTCAAAAGTCGAGCGAGAGCCTTTGCGCTTTTACTAGGTGCACCCGGTGTTTCATTTATGAAAGCGGGAACACGCAATCCTTTCAAGTATTTCGTCGTTTTCTTAT
>CAZPZL010000163.1:0-6341 GCA_964590925.1 uncultured Granulicella sp. | reverse complement strand
ACGAATCGAAGACCAACCCGCGCCGCGTCTTTGACGATGCGGCCTTGAAAGAACTCGCGGCATCCATCCGCAGCCAGGGTGTGCTGTCGCCCTTGCTCGTTCGTCCGCTCACCGAAAACGGCTTCGAGATCGTAGCCGGTGCGCGGCGCTACCGCGCCGCGCATATGGCCGAGGTTCCGACTGTGCCGGTGCGGATTGTCCATCTCTCCGATGCGGAGGTCTTGGAAGCGCAGCTTGTCGAGAACCTGATTCGCGCCGAGATTCACCCGATGGAAGAGGCCGAAGGCTTCGCGCGTTTGCTTGCGCTTGAGGAACCGAAGTACAGCATCGAGCAAATCGGAGCGCGTATCGGCAAATCCGCCGTTTTCGTGGCATCGAGATTGAAATTGGTTGATCTTGTGCCCGCAGCGGTCGATGCCTTCTACGCCAACGAAATCGGCCTCGGCCATGCACTGCTACTGGCGAAGTTGCCCGCAGACCAGCAGACAGCGGCACTCTCGGCCTGTTTCAAGGAAGCCTACAACGGAGAGCGCAACCCGGTGCGGATTCTGCTCCCCGTGCGCAACCTGCAATTCTGGATTGAGTCGAATGTTCTGCTCATTCTGAAAGATGCACCGTTCGATAAGCGCGACGCGCAGCTTGTCCCCACGGCGGGCAGTTGCGCCGATTGCCCGAAGCGCACCGGACACAACAAGCTACTGTTTGGCGATGACCTCGGAAGACAGGGCGACCGCTGCACCGATCCCGGCTGCTACAACGCAAAACTCGCGGAGCACGTGTCAAAGGCCGTTGCCGCCAAGCCCGAGCTTGTGCGGATCAGCACCGCCTACGGCACGCAGAAGGAAGGCAGTCCGGTTCTGCCGCGCAACAAGTACACCGCGATCCGAGACGACAAGCCGAAGTCAAAAGAAGAGGCCCAGCGTCCCGAGTTCAAGGTGTGCAAGTTTGCCACCGATGCCATTGTCACCGAGGGCAGCGAGGTTGGGACGATTCACAAGGTGTGCGCAAATCCCGATTGCCTGATCCATCACCCGAAGAAGGCCAGCGGCGCAAGCGCCAGCGATGCGCAATTCAAAGCCGAGCAAGAGAAGCGCCGCCGCGAGGAAGCCGTCGCCAACGCAACCGGCTTGCGTGTGCTGGCCGCCATTGGCGCAGCGGTTCCGGTGCGGCTGATGAAACGCGACCTGCTGTTTGTGACTGAACATATGGTGAACCTGCTCGACGAGAACCGCGTCGCGATTCTTGCCCGGCAGCACGGCATCAAGAAGGCCAACGAGAACGAATCCATCGGCAAACCGTTCATGGCCTTTCTTCGCCGCGCCGACGAAAGCACCCTGGGCCGTGCCGTGGTCGAGGCCGTTATCTTGCTTACGGCTTCACGCGGCAATGCTTCGCAAGCATTGCGCGACGCGGCCACAGCCTACAAGGTGGACACAGAAGCGATTGCCGCCAAGGTCAAGCAGGAGTTCGCGGAGAAGGAGAAGGCGAAGGCGAAGACCGCAAAGAACGCCGCATCCAAGGCGCAGCCAAAAACCGCCAAGAAAGCGGCAGCGGCGTAACCGCCCAATCAACAGAAAACACTTGTGCGGAGCCAGCCAGACCGGCTCCGCGTTCTTTTGTCCGGCTGCCCGTTTTCCCGCCCTTATTCGCGCTCCCGCCGCAGCGGGAGGACATTTTCACCCACCCACGGACAGCGTCGGCGACATGCGTCGCCTCAGCATCTGCATACAGAGAGATCGCTACGGACACGCTTTTGTCGGGTTTTCTTTTCTGCCTTCTAGTAGAAAGACGTTGTCTTTAGGCAGACTTTTACGTGTGCATAACGCGGCCTGCGATGAGTAGGGCCATAACGGCCGCCGAACTATAGTTCACCGAGGGCATATTTGAGTCGAAGACCGGCAATCACTGCGTCGTAGACGGCATTGGCCTGATTGGTCTCACTGGTGATGCGCAACGTCTCTGCGTCCAACACCTCTGTATAAGGAGCGAGACCATTTACATAACGATCTCGCACCACTCGCACGTTTTCTTCCGCTTGGGCAATTGCGGATTGTGTGACATCTACTCGCTCACTCGTTGTCTGAAGATCTATCCAGCTCTGGAATACCTGTAGCCCAATGAGCGAAGCGAGTTCGTTCCGCTGCTCGGACAAACCCGCGGATTGAAACTCGATCGCGCTTCCGCGATTGCGAGAGGAACCGCCATCGAAGACATTCCACTTGATACCAAGGGCGACGATCCACTGTCCGTCGTGCGCCAGATACCGGTCCTGCAAATAGTTGTAGCCTCCGGAGAGACCCACCAGCGGAAAAGTTTCTCTTCGCACAGCCACGGCCTGATTGTGTACGGCGGCGCTTTGGCGATCCAACGATTTCAGTTCGCTACGCTGTGCCAGGGCTCGCTGGATCAGGGCAGGCACCTCCTCGTCTGTTGTTTCGGTCGATATTTCGTCCAGATTGACAGGTTGATCCAGAGCTCTCCCTAAAAGACGGTTATATGCAGCGCATGCCAAATCCAGAGTGCTTGTTGCCTGCAAGACTTGTTGCCGGGCATCAAGCAGGGCCACTTGAGCAGACAGTTGAGCATTCTTTGCCGCCATGCCTTGTTGAGCAAGATTTTCAACATCATGAGCGTGTGCTTCCAGGGCGGTTTGATGACTTTCGGCTACTTGTCGCCCTCGATAGGAACGCAGTACGTTCACATATGCTTCGGCTACACGAAGCTTCAGATTCTGCTCGTACGTGGTCTCGTCAAGCTTGGTCGCCTGCAGTGAAGAGGAAGCAGCGGCAATGCCGTGCTCGATGCGTCCCCCCGTGTAGATCGGCAACGTTGCTGTGGCGTTATAGACGGCGCCGTTCCGTTGCATGAGGGGAATTTGAAACGACTGCCCCAGCAAATCCGCCTTGAGCGACGGCAACTCGCTAAGAGCAACGTAATCCGCGCTCATTCCCGCCGAGGGCAACCGTGCGGCTTTCGCCGCCGCCAACTGTCGGTCGGCGGCAGCAGTATTGAACCGCGAGGCCTTGAGGCCGTGATCCGCGGCCAGGGCAGCGGCCCACGCCTGTTCCAGCGTCTCTGCCACAGCGTTGCTTGGCAACTGCACTACCAGCAGGATTGCCAACGAGAATATGCTCAAGAACTTCTGTAAACGATAGGCATGCATTATCGCGTTTCTCATTCTTCACCGTCCTGCTTGTTCCGCCGGCTCCTCTTGCTCTCTCTGGAAGAGCAGAAGAAGGAGACAGGGAATGACGATCAGAGTTAGCACTGTGGAGGCTACCGTGCCGAAGATCAGTGAAGTGGCCAAACCGGAGAACACTGGATCGGTGAGCATAATCATGCTTCCAAAGATGACGGCCAGGGCCGTCAGAAGGATAGGGCGCAGACGCACTGCCCCAGCTTCGAGAATGGCTTCTCTGAGGTCCATGCCTTGTCTCCGATAGTCCAGCACAAAATCAATAATCAGCAGCGAACTGCGCACCACAACACCGGCCAAAGCGATGACGCCGACCAAGGAGGTGCATGAGAACGCCTGGCCGAGAAGCCAGTGACCGGGAAAGACACCTACCAGCCCAAGAGGAATCGTCAACATCGCGACCATGGGCAAGGTGAAAGACTGGTAATAGGCCACCAGGATCAGGAAAATACTGACTATTGCCAGGACCAAGGCGAGCAGCAAGTCGCGATACGAATCCAGCATCAATCGCATCTCACCGTCCCACAGCAGGCTATAACCGCTGATGGTGTCCGGATCGGTCTTGTAGGGGCGCAAGTTGCCGGTGGCCAGTCGGCTGCCGTCGGACAGCGCCATGCCCTCCAGACGCCGATTCAGGTCGAGCACCGCATAGATAGGCGCGGTGCCAGCCAGCTCTCCACCGACGTAAGTGACCCGCTCTCCGTCCTTATGCTGAATAGGACGGTCGGCCCAGGCTGGCTTAACTTGCACAAGTTCAGATAGCGCCACCTGCTGTCCTTGCCGGTTAGTGACCGTCACGCGCGATAACAGCGTGGGATCGATCTGATAGCGGCGGGGAATCTGTAGCCGGATCGGCACCGGGTTCTTCTCCCCTGGGGGGTGAGCGTCGCCCATCACCTCGCCATCGATCAGGCGGCGCAAGGCGATAGCCACTTCGGCGCTTGTGACTCCAGACATCGCTGCCTTTTCCCGGTCGACAACGAGATGATATTCATAAATGTCTTCCACTTCGCTGGCTTTGACTTCCGCCATGTCGTATGTCTGTTGGAAGGCGCTTTTGACTTGTTTGGAGAGGGTGCGCAATTGCTGTGGATCTCGACCGTAAATCTCCGCCAGCACGGTAGCGCGCATCGGCGGTCCCGGTGGGTCCTCTACTACTTGCACAGTGCTGCCGGGATAACGCGCGGCAATGGATGCAATGCGGAGACGCATCTCGCGCGCGATTTCGATCGAACTTCTGCTGCGCGTTTTTTTGTCCGAGAGGTTCACGCGGATTTCCGCCACGTGAGGCCCAATCTTGTTCCCCGAACCACGCAACATGCCATTGAAATCGATCACGCCAGCTTCGCCGAGCCACGTCTGGTAATCGCGAACTTCAGTAGTCTGACGTAGTAGCGCACCAATCTCGCGAGCGAGTTGATCCGTTGTCTCCAGCGGGGTGGTTTCAGGCATGTCGAGGGTAATGTTGAACGTGTTCGTGTTGTCCTTCAGCAGCAATGAAGTCTCGATGCCGAAAAACGATTGAGGGCCGCTCAGGCCGCTTGGCCGTATGAATTGCCAGAGAGGTTGCAGCAATGACAAAGCGAGCATCGTCAGCACGATCAGGAAGAGCCATCGACGCAATTTGGCGCTGTTTAGAAGGGGCAACATGGCCGCACGGTAGTAGCGGCGCAGATGATGCGCCGGGTCGTGATTCTCCAGGGCGCGCCCCTCCGAGGACAGCCAACGATTTGCCGCCCACGGAACTACGCAATACGCGACCAATAGCGAGGCGGCCATCGCCACTGGTACCACGATACCGACTGGATGGAAATATTGTCCTCCCATGCCCGTCAGGATCGGCAAGAGCGACAAGAACACCGCCATTACCGCCACGGTGGCCAAGTTGGTAGGGTTACCAATCTCATTTGTGGATTGCACCGTTACTTGGCGCTTATCACCTTGACCGAGCTGCCCATAGTTGCGATGAATGTTTTCGATCACCACGATGGCAGCATCCACTACCAACCCCAGCGACATGATCAGACCGAACAGGGTGACGCGATTGATGGTCAGACCAAACAAGTAGGCCGAGCCCAGAGTTAGCGACAAGATCAGTGGCACCGTGGTGCCGACGATCGCCGCTTCTTTCAGTCCCAGGAATACGGCGGTGACGATAAAGACGGCGAGTATCGCGATTCCCAGGTGCTCAATAAGACGATTCACCGCATTGTTGGCCTTCTGACCGTCGTTGCGGGTTACCACCACATCAACTCCAGGAGGCACGAATTGCACTTTCATCCTGTCGATGCGTTTGAGGAGATCATTGGCGAAAAACACCGCATTGGTGCCGCGCTTCTTGGCGATGGCAATGGTCACCGCGGGCATCTCAGGTAACTGCGTCCGGCCAAAGCGTGCATCCGCCGGACCGTAAGCTAGACGGGTAAGAGTCTCTCTTTCTTCTGGCGGAGCATCAACGATATGTGCCACGTCGCCGAGATAGATGGGCCTGCCAGCGTGGCCGCCAACGATCAAATGCTTCAGATCGTCATCAGAAGCCAGGAACCCATCCAGAACCACCTTGCGGTTCTGCCCTTGTTGTACCTGTGTGCCCAGAGGGGCCGAGACGTTTCCGGCTGCAATAAGCGTACGTACTTGATCCAGAGTTACACCGAAAGCTTGCATACGCTCAGGGTCCAACTCGATGCGTATCTCCCGGTCGCGACCGCCCTTGACGTAGGCGATTGACACCGTATCCTGGCTTCTCAGTCCCTCGATCATCCTGTCGGCCAGCCGCTTCAGGGCGTAGTCGTCATATTTATCGGAAGCCAGAGTGACGGTGACAACCGGCACATCGTCCACGTCCATGCTCCGAATCAGCGGAGTTCCCGCCTCAGCAGGAAGGAGGTCTCGATGACCCAAGATGCAGTCGTAAAGCTTGACCAGGGATTTCTCCTTGTCCTCACCGACCTTGAACTGCACCATCACACCGCCCATTGAATTTACGGCCGTGGCATAGACATGATCGACGCCCGGAATCTCCTTGATCTCCCCCTCGATTGGACGGATGACCAGCTCTTCCACTTCCGCGGCTGATGCTCCTGGCAGTAAAACCCGCACCTCGGCGGCGGGCACAATAATCTGCGGATTCTCCTCGCGCGGCGTC
>CAZPZL010000162.1:0-6348 GCA_964590925.1 uncultured Granulicella sp. | reverse complement strand
GTGAAGAAGACCTCCGGCGTGGGTCCGCGACGAGCGCGCCGTTGCAGCTCAAACAACTCGCGGTTGCGATTGGCGCGCGCCTGCGCAGCATGGTTCATGCCGCCCATTCCAAAGATTGTTCCCTGATCCGTCATTGCCGTCGTCGCCATCGCCCCTCCTTCTCTTGTCGTTCACTCACAACTCATAACTCATCACTTACAACTATCTTTTCTCTGCGGCTCGCATCTTCGCGCTTCTCGCCCGCGGATTGCGCAACTGCTCCTGCTCCGCAGCGACCACCGGCTTCTTCGTCAACACTTCAAAAATCCTGTTTCGACCGGCCTCGCGAAGACTGTCCTTGACCAGCCGATCCTCCAGCGAGTGGAAGCTGATCGTCACCAGCCTACCTCCCGGCTTCAGTAGAGATGGCGCGCTTTCCAGCAGCGTCCTGATCTCTCCCAGCTCATCGTTCACTCGAATTCGAAGCGCCTGAAAGGTTCTCGTCGCGGGATGAATCTTGTCGCCTTTCATTGATGGGGCCGCGGCCGATATGATCAGGTCGGCGAGTTCGTTTTCGTCTTCCTGATTTACCACTTGCTCGGCCGTCTCGCCCCAGCGCGTATCCATGCGCATATCGAGCGGTGCATCCAGCCGAAAACTAAATCCTCTCTGTGCCTCGTCCAACTGCAGGCTGCTGACGCCAAAGTCGGCAAGCAATCCGTCCAAACTTCCCGGTGCAATCACTCTTGCCGCCTCTGAAAACGCCCTAGGCTCAAACGTCACCTGCGGCATTGCATCGCCAATCTCCGCTCGAACCACCTCCATCCGAGCCTTGGCCAATTCCATCGCCTGCGGGTCGCGGTCAAAGCAGATCAACCTGCCCGTCGCGCCCAGCCTCTTCGCAATCGCCGAAGAGTGCCCGCCCAGCCCCAGCGTCGCATCGACAATCACGCCCCCGGGCCGCACATTGAGAAACTCCAATACTTCATCTAAAAGAACCGGCACGTGCTGCGGTTTCGTCATCTCGTCCGCCTCTGTGCTGCCCCTGAGGGCCATAAATCAATCCTGACCTACGCGTCTTTCGTCTTTCCTGCAAACGCGCTCAAGTCCGCGTCCGTCAACTCAACCACGCCCGTCGCCTGCGTCATCATGCTGGTGAAGACCTCGCTGTTCACCACCTCCAGCATCGTCTGCGAACCCAGCACCTCGACGTCGCCCGTCACCTTCGCCAACTCCCGCAGCTTCTGCGGAATCAGCAACCGCCCCTGCGCGTCCATCTCCGCCATCTGCCCGTAAAAATTCGTCACATCCTGAAACTTCCGCCGAACCGGATCCATCGGCGACATCTTCTTCAGTGACTCCTCGATCTCCTCCCACTCCTTCAGCGGGTAGATCTGTGCCCTCTTCCCATCCATGCTCGTGATGTAAAACAGTGGTCCGTAGACCTCATCCACCCGACGCTTGAACTCCGCCGGCATCTTCAGCCGACCTTTTTCGTCCACGCGAGTTGGATGATTGCCTCGAAACATCTCAACCTCAAAGCTCCGGGAACCAAACTAGCCAGCCCGAAGAAGCCATCAATCCGGAGTAAACTGGCTCAGTAACTCAGTTGTCCGAACCATTCTGTTCCACTTTTATCTATTTTCTACCACTTTTCGCCACATCGCAATCCTCACCCAACTAATTAACCTTGGCAAGCGCTAAATTTTAGATTGCGAATATTTTTTTGCCCCCATCTGTGGAAAACTCCACCCCTAGTGGCTTATCATCCACCACCCCCACCGGTAGTGTTTAGCATTAGGGCTCCCCGATAAACTCCCGCTTGCCCTTCGGCCGGTCTTCCGCTAGCAAAATAAAAGCGAAAATGCAGAATGTCAGTATTGTGTGCCCGTCTATCGCTGTTTCATAGCACTGGGTGGGATGCGACGCTTCAAGCCAGCGAGGCGGGGAGTCTACAGTGCAATCAGCGCCACGGCGACCGCTGCCGAAGCCATTCCCAGCGCCTGTCGTCTAGTGGGGCGTTCCCCTAGCGCGAGGGCTGCCAGCAGAATTGTTCCCGCCGGGTACAGCGACGCCAGCACCGAGGCGATGTCGAGCCTCCCTGCACGCGTTGCCGCAATAAACAGCAGATTGCCTGAGGTATCCATCAGAGCGGTCCCAAGTGCCCAACCCACCGCCGCGCGTCCGAGCTTCTCCTGCACCACGCTCCCTTTTGTTCCCCTCAGCCCCACCCATAGCAGCATTGGCGAGCAAACCGCGATGCTCCCCACCCTTGCCAGAGCCATCGGCCAGATCACGCCAGCCGGTCCCGCCATCTTCAGCGCGATAAAGTAGAGGCCGAATCCCATACCCGCCAGCGTTGCCAGTGACATGGTCGTACGCCTGGCCTCGCCGCCCGCTGCCTCTCCCGGCACCACCGCGATCAACCAGATCGCCACGCCAGCCACAATAAATCCCACCATTACCCGCATCCCTGGCGAGCCGTCCATGACCAGCGAGAGCGCCGCCGGAATTGCTGCGGCCAGCAGCCCGCTCACCGCCGCCGAGGCTCCCATAGCCCCGCGCGAGAGCGCCACATAAAACGCCGTCAGCGAGAGTCCGCCCAGCACGCCAGCCGTCAGCCCCCACGCGAGCAGCGAACCATGCGGCATTGCGTTGCCCCGCACGCTAGCAACGGCAAACAGCACAATCAGGCTTGAAGCGTGACTCAACAGAACCACTCGCAGACCGCCGCGTAGATCCCCTCCGGCCCGCTTCACGCCCATGCCGCCAGCAAAGTCGCTGCCGCCCCACAGTGTCGCCGAGGCCAGAGCCAGCAGCACATTGCCGCCGATCAGATTATTCATCGCGTCTTATTCATCGCGTCACGGAATTGTCAGTGCTCCCTGCGGATCTGTTGCCGTATGCGGACGAGCCTGTTGCGCCGCCGGGTAGTAGCCCTTCTCTGCCAAAACCGTCAGGTCGTTGCCGTGGTTGACCACCACCACATTGATGCTGCGGAACTTGTTGTCCAGCGGCGACAGATGGGTGTGATACTCCAGCGTGTAGCGGCTGCGCACCTCCGTGGCGATGCGCGCGAAGCTCTTTTCGATCTCTCCGGTGCGGAACTCCGCGTCCAGAACTCCGCCGGTGGCGTTGGCAAACTGGGGCAGGATGTTGTCGTGCATGGTCAGCGGCAGGTGAATGCGGTCGAGAAAGCCGACCACCGGCAAAGACGAGTCGCCCACCAGTGTGCCATCCACCTCAATCTGGTTGGTCTGCAGGTAGCGAATTACGTCGTGCGTCTTTGCCTTGCTGCCGTATTCCTTGCCGTCGGAGACGATGTAGATGACCCGCCGACGCCCTACTGGTCGCGTGCTCAGTGCCTTCGCCGCAGCCAGAATCGCGTCGTTCAGCGTGTGCTGCTCCTTGGGTGCGCTGAGCTGAATCCCAGTCTGACCGCGAACGGCCGCCGTATTGGGATCGAAGTTCATGTCGTTGACCACAGTGGTCTGGGCGAGTGGCCCGCTGAGCGATCCGGCCATCAACGTGTCGCGCCCCGATCCCTTGGCTTCCACCACCGCCTGTGTCAGTCGCGGGCTTTGCGCCCCGGTAAAGTCGGTCAGCGTCTTGGGCCCGTTGTTGTAGGTGAAGACGGCGATCTCGTCGTACTTGGTGAAGGCGTCCTGTAGCGCTCCCAGAGAGTCGTCGACACGCTGCATATCATCGTGGTCCAGCGTCTGATCGACCACCAGAGCCACCGACAGCGGCGTCGCGTCGGTGGTAAAGCGCGTGATGCGCTGCGGCACGTCGTTCTCGTAGATGCGAATGTCATTCGCGGTCAGCCCCGCCACCAGCTTCTTCTTGGCGTCCTTCACCGTAAACGGCACCAGTACTAGATTTACCCGCGTAACGATGGTTGCTGCATTGGTGCTATCGCCCACCGGCGCAAACTCGCTCGCACCGGTCTGGTCGGTCGTCCCGCTTGTCTTGGCTGGCGCTGCGGGCGTAACAGCTTCGCCAGAAGCTTTTCCCGGCGTAAACGCGGGGCTTGTTGTTGCGCTGTCGGGAGTCGCCGCGCTGTCGGAAACCGTCGAGCCTTTCCCCGGCGTGATTGTGTTCAGATCAGGCAGTACCGCCTGCGGTCTGGGTGCATCGGGAATCGCCTGTTGCTGAGACAATCCGCCCTGCATCTGTGCACCAATAACCATCGACGCCAGCAATCCTGTCCATACGCGATTTCTCAACTCTAAGACCCCCGTGCATCACTTACCAGACTACCAGCGCCGCGCGCGCGCCGTCATCTCTACGACCGCTCCAAATTCGTGCACTCCCCTCGTTAGACGCCATTTGCGTCTTCCCCGTTACGCCTACATGCAAATCAATCAGATCGACCGGTATAGTCCGACGAGTCGATTTCGTCGTCTAATAAGGTATGCGCTTCCTGATCTCCGCTGTGCTCTCGCTCGCTCTGCTTCCGCCGTCTCTCGTCGCGCAAGAGGCTCCCTCGCCTGATGCTCCGCCTCCGCCCTCGGACGCGCCCGCCCTCCCCGTCGAAGACGCCAACGTCACTACTCTCAACATCAACGTCAATCTGGTCAATCTCTACTTCAGCGCACGAGACAAGGACGGCTTCGTTACCAACCTCGCCAAGAGCGACTGCCTGGTCAGCGAGGACAAAGTCCCGCAGATCATCAAGAACTTCACTCGTGAGAAGAATCTCCCGCTGACCATCGGAATTCTGCTCGACACCTCCGGTTCGCAGACCAACGTCCTGCCGCTCGAAAAGGAATCCGCAGCAACCTTCCTGCGCGACGTTCTCACCCCAAAGGACGAGGCCTTCCTTATCTCCTTTGACATCAACGTCGACCTGCTCTCCGACTACACCAACCGCACCAGCGAGATACAGCGCGCACTCAACAAAGCCAGCATCAACACCGGCGCGGGCACTGGTTCTGCCACCGGCAACGGTGAGCCGCGCGGCACCCTGCTCTACGACGCCGTCTACCTCGCCGCCCACGACAAGCTCCGCGCCGAGACGGGCCGCAAGATTCTGGTGATGTTGACCGACGGTGGCGACCAAGGCTCGCAGGAGACGCTCAAAACCGCAACCGAGGCCGCGCAGAAGGCCAACGCCATCGTTTATGTCATCCTGATCGCCGATCCGGGAGCCTACGGCGGAGGCTTCAACCTCGGCGGCATCGGCTCGCGCGAGATGCAACAACTCGCCACCGATACCGGAGGCCGCGTCATCAACGTCGGCCACGACGGACGCAAGCTGGAGGACGCCTTCAACCAGATTCAAGACGAACTGCGCACCCAGTACCTTCTCAGCTACACCCCCACCAACGCCAAGGCCGACGGCACCTTCCGCAAGATCGACCTCAACTGCGGCAAGCTGAAGGTTGAAACCCGCAAGGGCTACTACGCCCTCTCCGCCGCCGACACCGATTGAGGTGCATCCAGTCGTTCGAACCACATTTATGTTTTCTTGCCGAAATAGGCTCCTGACTTTATGCACAACTAACTCGATGTCATAAAGGCCCCATCTCGCTCTGATAAGAAAATATTTGGACTTTCATCGTCTGTCCTGTGAAATTCATGGTGGAGTTTTGTTGTTGGGGGCGGGAGACGGTAAACTGTAGACTGACTATGCCTACTAAAAAAGAACTACTCACAACGCCCGTTCAGCACATTGATATAACGCAGCACAACGTGGTCGCACTGGTGGATGCGATGGCCTCGATGGCCTACAGCTCGCGGGATACCGCGCGGGCAGCGTCGATCTACGACATGATGCTGCGCGATGCGGACTGCGGAGTGATTCTGTGTCTTGCCGGGTCGCTCATCTCGGCTGGATTGCAGAAGGTGATAGTGGAGATGGTACGCAGCAATATGGTCGACGCGATTGTGTCGACCGGCGCGAACATCGTGGATCAGGATTTCTTCGAGGCGCTGGGGTATCGGCATTACATTGCGGGCGATGAGTACAAGTACGGCAACGGCGACGCCGATCTGCGTGAACTGATGATCGACCGCATCTATGACACGTTTATCGACGAGGAGGAGCTGCGGATTTGCGACGAGACGACGGAGAAAATTATCAACTCGCTGGAGCCGAGGCCGCATAGCTCACGAGAGATTATTCACGAGTTTGGCGCCTACTTGATGGCCAACGGGCGAACGCCGGAGAAGGGAAATAACGACTCGATCATTCTGGCTGCATATGAGAAGAATGTGCCAATTTTCTGTCCGGCGTTCTCGGACTGCTCGGCAGGCTTTGGATTTGTGGTGCATCAGCATGCGCGGCAAGGCAAGGCAATGGTTTCGATCGACTCGGCCAAGGACTTTTACGAGCTGACTCAGTTGAAGATAGCGAATCCGACAACC
>CAZPZL010000161.1:0-6358 GCA_964590925.1 uncultured Granulicella sp. | reverse complement strand
CGCCATCATTGCCCATGTTGACCACGGCAAGACAACCCTCGTAGACGCCATGCTTCGGCAGTCGGGAACGTTCCGCGACAATGAGCAAGTGGCGGAGCGGGTGATGGACTCGAATGACCTGGAGCGGGAGCGCGGCATCACGATCCTGGCCAAGAACACGGCGATCAACTTTGAAGGCGGCAAGATCAACATTGTAGACACGCCCGGCCACGCCGATTTTGGCGGCGAGGTAGAGCGCGCACTCAAGATGGTTGATGGCGTGATGCTGCTCGTGGATGCAGCCGAAGGACCACTGCCCCAGACGCGCTATGTATTGTCGAAGGCTCTCGAAGCCAAGCTCAAACCGATCGTCGTTATCAATAAAATCGACCGGCCCGACGCACGTGCGCAAGAAGTACTAAACGAGATTTACGATCTGTTTATCGATCTCGACGCGGACGAATCGCAGTTGGATTTCCCGGTACTCTATGCTGTGGCAAAGAACGGCACGGCGACGGTTGACATGGCAACGCCGGGCGAAAATTTGCAACCGCTGTTTGAAGCGATTGTCGCGACGATTCCTCCCGCAACGGGAGACGCAAATGGCACACTGCAGATTCTCGTCACCAATCTTGATTACTCGGATTATTTTGGACGCATCGCGGTCTGCCGCGTTTTTCAGGGCACACTTCATGCCGGCGACGATGTAACGATCTCTAAGCGCGACGGCACCTTGCAAAAGACGCGCATTACCAAGCTGTTTACGTTCAGCGGGCTCAAGCGCACCGAGACCACGGAAACAACCATGGGCGACATCGTGGCCGTGGCCGGAGTCGAAGGCATCACGATTGGCGAGACGATCACCAGTGTCGAAAACCCATCGCCGCTACCGCTGATCGTCATTGATGAGCCGACCATTGCGATTCAATTCAGCGTAAACAATTCGCCATTTGCCGGTCGTGAAGGTCAGTACGTGACGAGCCGCAATTTGCGCGAACGGCTGCAAAAAGAACTGCTGACGAACGTTTCGATTCGCGTCGAAGATACCGGCTCTCCGGATACATTCAAGGTACTGGGCCGCGGCGAATTGCAGTTGGCGATTCTGATTGAAATGATGCGCCGCGAAAGTTTTGAGTTGATGGCCGGCCGGCCTGAAATCGTAACCAAAATGGTCGATGGCGTTCGCATGGAGCCGGTCGAGCATTTGACGATCGATGTTCCCGAAGCCTACACGGGCGTAGTGATCGAGAAGCTTGGGCCGCGCAAGGGCGAGATGACGAAGATGCACAATCACGGTTCGGGCCGCGTGCGCATGGAGTTTCGCGTGCCCAGCCGCGGCCTCATCGGACTGCGCAGCGAGATGCTCACCGAGACGCGTGGGACCATCGTGATGAACGCGCTGTTTGACGGTTACATCCCTTACCAGGGGGAAATTCCGCAACGGCCCACGGGCGCCCTAATCTCCGATCGCCAGGGAGTGACGACCACCTATTCGCTGAACAGCCTGCAGGAGCGTGGGATTTTGTTTGTTGGCGCGGGTGTTGAGGTCTACGAGGGCATGATCGTCGGCGAACATTCGCGCGACAACGATCTCGACGTTAACGTAGTCCGCGAAAAGAAGATGACCAACATGCGCGCATCAAGCGCGGATGAGGCCATCCGGCTGGTGCCCGTAAGGTCTCTGAATCTTGAACAGGCCATCGAGTTCATTGCCGAGGATGAAATGGTTGAGGTCACGCCCAAGTCGCTGCGGCTGCGGAAGAAGATTCTGCAACAGAACCGCAGGCCGAAGCGATGGGAAAAGGGCGCCGAATAAGGCGACCGTCCGTCTGATAAACTCTTCCTCAAATGTTCGGCACTGGTGTTTTGACTTTTGTCGGGTTTTTCTTCCGGGCGATTGTGAATCTCATCCGAAGAATCGGAACCAGTGAATGGCCAGTCGTCACGGCGATTGTCTCCAAATCGGAACGGCGCGAACCCAGCTTTGGATGTACCGTCGTTGCCATTCACTATAAATATCGCAACGCGGAGATGCGCTACGAAGGGACACACAAAGAGCCGTTCTTCTTTGATAACTACGCGGAGGCTTATCTGCGTCGCTTTCCTGGCGGATCCGAGTTCTCAGTACGCACAAATCCAAAAGATCCCTCTTGCTCCATCCCCGCAAATCGAAAAATCGTCTTCACTCGGGTAAAATAGCGTCCAGCACTTCCTGGGCGCGCGCGGCGCGCCACGCGGCCAGCCGTTCGTAGATCGCCGCATCATTTAAAGCTAGAATTTCGGCGGCAAACAGCGCGGCATTGGCTGCTCCGGGCTTGCCGATGGCCAGCGTGGCGACCGGAATCCCCTTGGGCATCTGCACCATCGAAAGCAGAGAGTCGAGGCCGTTGAGCGGCGTAGCCGCAATGGGCACAGCCAGCACGGGAAGCAGCGTTTTGGCGGCCATCACGCCGGCCAGGTGAGCCGCGCCGCCTGCGCCTGCGATAAGCACGCGCAGCCCGCGTCCCCGCGCCGTTGCGACGTATTCGAAGAGTTGATCGGGGGTGCGATGCGCGCTTAATACCCGCGCCTCATGGGAAATTTCAAGCACACGCAGAATCTCGATGGCGGCTAAGAGGATCTCGTAGTCGCTCTTGCTGCCCATCACCACGCCAACCAAGGGTTGTTCACTCATAGAACTAATTATACGAAGCCGCGTAGAGCAAGCCAAAGCCGAATTCGCACACGCTCGCATGGCTGGCATCAACTTCGACGCTCAGTGCCGGCGCCATGCTTCAAAAGCCACCTCAATGACCGCAAAGACAACGCTCGCGGCGGCCAGGAAGCCTTTGGCGCGCTGCCAGTTCTGCTCATGACGCTCAAGGCGCCATTCCAGCTCAGCGATTCGTCCGCCATTACCGTCACCCATCAGACCGGTCATCTGTGTCTTCAGCACGCTCAGATCGCTCAGTACCTGAGCTTCGAATTCGTTCATCATTCGCATCCGCCGGACTCCATCTGACCATTGGCCCAAGAAAACTTCGCCTCTCACTAACCCAGTGGCAGGTTAATGAACAAAGCCGTTGAGAACTCCGAGTAATTCGGGGGCGTCGCCCCATCAAACATGCGGACGTAGAATCGGTCGTTCGAGGTCTCGCGCGAGAATGTCATATTCGGTAGACTCGCGCGCGCCACCAGCCCCGGATCCTCACCTGGCATGAACGCAAAGTCCCGCCTTCGGATTTCAAAGCCTCCCCCAGCCGGTGGCGATACGCCGGCATTGATCTCCACCGTTTGTCCATTCAAGGCCGTCACGGTAAGCCCGCTCAAATTGGCAAGCACGGTTGGTGCAACCGGCACTGGCAGCCAGGCGTCTTCCGGAACCGTTGCGCTCGTCTTGATTGCAAGGTCATCGGCCCAGTCGTTGGCAAATGCGATCATATACTCCACTAAGTCGGGATAACTGGACCCGTAACTCAACTTCACAGTACGAACTACGACCTGTGCGTTCAAACTGGTCGAAGGAGCGTTGAGTAGCAATGCGTCACCCGGCCACACATCGGAGGCGAAGCTCCTTCTGCTTCCTTTGTAGGTTCCATTCCACAAGGCACTCACTCCAGCTGCCGCCTGCTCTATCACCAGTGCTGCATTGCGGCAATCCGCCGAGCAGCGAGCAGGAGGATTCGTGACAGTACCTATCCAAGTCGCCACCGCAGGTGATCCAGCCTGCGTCAGGGCCTGCTGGCTCGCGCTGTTCACCGCCCGCCCCGCTGCTCTGCCCACAGTGCGGTAACTTACGGCAATCTGCTCTCCGGCCACTGGCGCATATCCGAGGTAGAAAACAACCTTGCCGGTGCGCTCGAGGTAGCACTCGCCTGCTTCTTCCGTACTGCCGACACGACGAGTGAACGCGCCGCCATTGGGGGGTGTGCTCTCTACCCAACCTGAGCCAAGATTGACCAAGTTCAGTGCGCGCATTGATCCAATCAGGTTGCGACTGCTGGCCGCTACTACTGTGCAGGCGCCGGGTACGTTTGCAATTGCGCCGTCGTAGAGTGTTACTGGGATCGCGCCCACGCCGTTGACAAACTGCTGGACCTCGAGTTGTAGCTTGCCGGGACTAAGATTCCACGCGCCCCCTGCCACAATTGGCCCGTTATCGCCGAAAGAGCGATAGATTGCATTTGCTCGCGTGCATTCTGGACAGTGAACCCTCGCCCTTAGCGTGTATTGGTTGGTTGGATTTACCGCAAAGGCGGTCCCAGTCGGCGTTCCTTGAACCAACGGCTGCAATGAGACCGCTCCTGTTCCTTGCTGGGCTGTAACCTGAAATCCGGTCGTGCAACCCACGGATTCCTCTCCTCCAGTAAAGAAACCGGCCAGAATTCCGCTGGAGCCCGGAGAGAGAGTTACGCCCGCTGCCTCTATTAATAGGGTGCCACACATCTCCACGGGATCGCGCCAACTCAGCACGGTCTGTCCATCGAAGCCGTTGCCGCCGTTCATGGCCAGGCCGCCGACACCGAGGCAGAGATAGTCCGGCCCCCCAGTATTGCTCCACACACGTTCATCGATCTCGGGTTCGTTGAATAACTCTCTAATGATGGTAGATTTTGATGTCGCAGGAAAGTATGGGGCTGCCGCCAGATAGAACTGCGTCGTAATTCCATCCCCTGAAAAATACTCAGTGACATAAGCAACCGGCTCGTGTTCACCGCAAACCGTTACATCGTTCGCCAATCCGCGTCTAACGCCCGCGGTAAATGCCAAATCTGCCAGGCTCAGGCTGCCGTCTGTCTCGTTTAACGGATGCACTGTGGTCTGTATCGACGAGAGCGTCAGCACTCCGTTTGCTGCTCGATACGCGGCGCGTGCGAGACTTGCCAGTTGTCCTGCGCTCTTGCTGAATAGTGCACCTTGGGCTGACACAAAGTTGCCCACTGCGGCGCTCAACGAAAGCCCATTCGTGGAGAGCGCCGTCGACCCGCTGTGAGCAACCAGGTCAGCCATAAGCGCACCGGCATTCCCTCCGGTCGCGCCAGTGCTTGGCGGCATCGACAAATAATCCAGGAGCACCTCGTCGCTCAGGGCCTGAATAGCCGTTCTGTAGCGCGGTCCCTCCACCCCGATTCCAACGTACTCCGGTAGTGGACTTGCAGCGATGTAACCCGTGAAGTAAAGCGTGCCTTCGTCCCCGGTAACAGCCACGGATTGGTTGCGGGAGGGCGCTGGCAGGCTCGTTCCGCTGGGCAGGCTAAGCCACAACTGGCAAGTCGAGGGCTCATTGAGTTTGCGCTCGACTGTCAATGGTCGCACCGCATCGAGCACGGCCGTGTAGTCCTGACCTTGGATTGTAATTTTCATTCTGGCTCTCTGACCTTGTTACTTCCTGATTTGCTCACAAGTTATACCAGTGCTTTGTCCGCGGGCAGAAAACTCCGATAACACAACACACGCTCCCCATCAAGGGGATCGGTAACTGGCAAGGCCATGTACTGTCCCTTGAGAAGTACACGCGCATGACCGCCCTTATGCTTCGGGTCAAGCGAAATCGCCGCCTCTTCCGCACCAACCATTGTCTGCAACCGGGGATAGTGGAAGAAGATTCTTTCTCCCTGGCTCCCCTGCATGACAAATAGCGCTGACCACTCTTGGAAGAAACTGCCGCCTTCGCGATCTACAAATCCAGTGACAGCCTGGAGCTTGGTCCCCGCCGCTGGAGCGCCGCTTGGCAACGGCTCCGCCAGAGTGAGGCCGGTCGAGTTCACCTGAGAGACCAGGGCAACATTGAACGTCACGCGCCGAACGTAGTCCACATCCGTCACCGGCTGCCTTACATAAGCGCCGGAAACTGGCGAACCCACAAACCCTGTTTGTCCGGTATAGTCCAGGTCGAGAGCAATGATCGACCCAGGGGCAAACTTCGCTGCATCCGCACTGACAAGGAAGATGGATGTAGCCGTCGAGCCGCTCTGCGGTGTAATGGCAGGCGCCGCGGGTGCCCCATCTTCTGCTTGAACATCGCCGCTTGCTGGAACCAGTAGGTTCATGTGCTGCGACCCGGTCGCCAGTGCCATGGTCAGTTTTGTCCAACTCATGAACTGCAAGCTCACCTGGGCTTCGAGCGTCTCACGCACCTGCTCCATTGTCGCTGCCGGGATCCCCGTAAGCACTGACGAGGTCTTGCTTACCGTCTTGCGCGTGAACTCCTGAATCCATCCCAGGCTGACCCACGGGGCTGGTGGCAAATCCAGGCTGAATCCGCTTTGCTCTGCCGGATCGAAAAGCACCGGCGTCTGCGTTGCGCGATTCACCGGCGCAAAGTACGCTCGAACCCGCCGCGCCACCGGCGCGGGAGCTGAAAACCAATTCGTCGTCATTACTCCCCCTGCTCCTGGTA
>CAZPZL010000160.1:0-6358 GCA_964590925.1 uncultured Granulicella sp. | reverse complement strand
CACCATTATTGGCGAGAAGGGCGTGAGGCTGTCGGGCGGCGTGCGGCAGCGGCTGGCCATCGCGCGCGCGATGTTGCGCAATGCGCCAATTCTGATTCTCGATGAGGCGACCAGCGCGCTGGACACTGAGAGCGAGGCGTTTGTGCAGGCCGCGCTGGCGAATCTGATGCAGAATCGCACGGTATTTGTCATCGCGCATCGCATGTCGACCGTGCGCAAGGCGACGCGCATCGTAGTAATTGAGGACGGACGGATTACCGAGAGCGGCACGCACGAGGAGTTGATGCAACTGTCGGGAACCTATCGCCGGCTGTACGATCTTCAGTTCGATACAGCGGAGTTGGAGCAGCGAGCGGTGAATGATGCCGAGAATGCAGGAATAGAGGTTCTGGAAGGAACAACGTAAGCGATGACGAAGAAAATAGCACCTATTCATTCGATGACCGGCTTTGCAAGCGAGCAGTCGGCGACCGCAGACGACCTGGCATTCAGCTTGACACTGAAGAGCGTGAACCATCGCTTTCTCGACCTGAGCCTGCGCCTGCCCGGTGATTGCGACTCGCTGGAGGTTGCGCTGAGACGACTCATTAAGGAGCGGGTCAAGCGCGGGCACATCGACGTGACGCTATATGTGGACCGGCGCTCGAAGGATGTGGCACAGACGATCCAGCTCAACCGCGAGCTGTTGGCGGCACACGTCGCGGTCTTTCACGAGGCAGCAAAGCTGCATCACTTCAACGTGGAGCCAAATCTGAACGAGCTACTTATGATGCCGGGCGTGTTGGCACCCGAGGCTGTGGCTGCGCCGGATGCGTCACGCGGAGCAGCACTGGAGGCGGCCGTGATGGAGATGGCACCGGCGCTACTGGATCGCTTTAATGCGGTACGTGCGGCGGAGGGTTCGGCGCTGGCGGCGGGGTTGCGCGCGTCGATGCTGCGTCTGCGCGCGTTGGCCGAAGAGGCCGTAGTGTTACGTGCGGGAGCGAGAGAGGCTCACTACGAGCGATTACGCGCACGCATCGGCGAACTACTGAAGGCTGATGAGGCGGCGGCGGCGCAGGCAACCGAGTCGCGTATGCTGGCCGAAGCTGCATTGCTAGTCGAGCGATCCGACATTGAGGAGGAATTGGTGCGCCTGCGTGCGCACATAGATAGCTTCATTGCCATGCTGGACGCGGGTGGCGAGCTGGGCAAGCGCCTCGACTTCCTGCTGCAAGAGCTGAACCGTGAGGCCAATACCATGCTTTCGAAGACCATCGGTGGCGATCCCGCGCTGGGCCTGCGGCTCACCACTATCGGCCTGGAGATGAAGTCCGAGATCGAATGCACACGCGAGCAGGTGCAGAACCTGGAGTAGGCGCGTAGGGAGCGGTGTGGTATCTTGGGAGTCGCCCGAGTTTGCTTTGCATCGGGAATCCAGGTGCGTATGCCCGCTGGCGAGAGAGTACGGTTGCGAGAATAACGCGTCAGCAAACGGCAAGGCAGCATTGTATCTATAGGGGATAGCCGGTGGAGGTTCTGGACAATGAGATTGGATTGGACCCGTTGATGACAACGCGACCTGAGAAGACTTTGAGTCAGGCGATTCGAGAGCGGAGGGCGACGCCCAGCTTCGACGGTTCTCCGATTGCAGCGGTGGATCTGCGCAATATTATCGAGGCCGGATTGAGCGCTCCCAGCGGATACAATATGCAGCCGTGGCGCTTTATTGTGGTGCAAGGAGAGGAGCAGAAGAAACGCCTGCGCTCCGCCGCCTTCAATCAGGGTAAGGTCGAGGAGGCGTCGGTAGTGATCGTGGCCTGCGGAGACGAGGACGGGTGGCGCAAGGATCTCGACATGATGTTATTTCAGGGCATTGCGGGCGGAATGCCGGAGGGGTACACAGCGCAGGCGAGGAATAACGTTCCCAACTACCTGTCCCACTTCTCCAGCGACGAGATGCACGCATGGCTGAACAAGAACGTGATGATCGCGACAACCCATATGATGTTAATGGCCGAGGCGATGGGATACGACACTGCGCCGATGGAGGGCTTCGAGCAGGAGAAGGTGCGCGAGGTGCTGCGCCTTCCATTGAGCTACTGGGTGGTGGCGTTACTGGCCGTAGGACACCTGAAAGGGCCGGACAAGTTCTTCGGCGGACGCTTCGAGATGGGGCATACCGTCTTCGGCGAAGAGTTTGGCAAGCCGCTGAAATAGCGGAGGAATAACCCCGATTGGCAGCGACGAGCACCGATAAAGACGTCTGCGGATTATAAACAAAGACAAATAGAAAAAGATCAGTCGTTGGGCTGCCAGACGAACGCGTTGGGCTGGGGCAGGCCGATATGCGCGAGAACCCGGTTGACGAAGTTGCGGGCCATTTCGATGGTGGTCTGTGGGTGGTTGTAGAGGGTAGGCATGACGGGGAAGATGGTCGCGCCAGCCTCGGCGGCGAGTTGCATGTTGCGCAGGTGAATGCGATTGAAGGGCGTCTCGCGCACGCAGAGGATGAGCGGACGGCGCTCCTTGAGGCATACGTCGGCAGAGCGCTCGATGAGGTTCGACGCCATTCCGTTGGCAATGCCAGCCAGAGTTCCCATGGTGCAGGGAAGAATAATCATGGTGTTGGAGGGATAGCTACCGCTGGCGACGTTGGCTGCGATGTCGGCTTCCGTGTGATGAAGAATCTTGCCGGGGGTGGGTGGCGCGTCGAGGAGCTTTTCCACAAGATTGTTGCGGCCGCTGAGTTGCATCTCTTCGGCGAAGACGCGCAGGGCGGCTTCGCTGGGGATAAGGTCGATATGGGCGACGCGCGGGTCAGCGTGGAGAGTGCGCAGCATCTCAGCGGCAAAAAGCGAGCCGCTGGCTCCGGTGATGGCGAGCGTTAGAGTGAGAGGGGCGGATTCGGTTGGACAAGGCACGAAGTGATTATCGCCGATATGGTGGCTGGACGGGGGCTATTTAGGATTTCGTAAACGAAAACAGGTATTGCGAAGGTCGAAAGACGAGTGGAGTAACTAGGGGGTGTTGGAAAGGTGCTTGTCGCAGCATCCGCAATCAGGGAAAATTCAATGAACAGGATCGTGGCGTTATGAGCCCGCGCATGTTGGAACTCTTGATGCACGGCGTTTCGACGCGCAATTACAAGTACAAGGCCGTGATTCCGCAGATGGCTGAAACCACTGGCGTCTCAGAATCGAGACGTGGGGCACCCGGCCGTGGTGGTTATATAGGCTCAGGGTCAACATTCGAGTACCCGAGGTAAGCATTCATCCATGATAAATTGGCCCTTTGCTCGTCGGCTGGTGTTTCTCTTCCTTCTTTCGCCTGCGGAGGCCATCGCACTTGCGCAGTCACCTGCACCTGCGGCTCCTGGGTTATTGGCTGGTGTGTCAATTTTGGATGGTGTATGGCGTGGTGTTCTTGCGGGCTGGCCGGAGTCTCTGCGGATTCAATTGCGACTACGGTCAGATGCGGCTGGAAATGCCAAGTGCTTTCTCGATAGCCTCGATCAGAACGGCACCGGCATTCCATGCGAGAAACTAACGGTGGATGGCAAGGCTGTCTCGTTCGAAGTGTCGGCGGTTACGGGCAGTTGGCGGGGTACGCTCTCCGCTGATGGCAAGACGCTCACCGGCACCTGGACGCAGGGGGAATCGCAGCCGCTGGTCTTTGAGCGCGTGTCGAAGGCATTGAAGGTCAAGGAGCCGAAAGAGCCACGGATCGGTTCCGATAAAGCGATGCCGCGAGTGGATGTTGCCGACCTGAAGCCGGTGCTGGACCGCGATCTTGCGGAGGCGCTGAAGAGCGGTGCACTGTCGCAGGGCTCCAACGCGGGCGTGACCATTGGCGTGGTACAGCATGGCGTTGAGCGCATCTTCAGCTACGGCACGGCCAAGCCCGACTCGATCTTCGAGATTGGATCGATCAGTAAGACCTTCACCGGCCTGATTCTGGCGCAGATGGTGGAGCAGGGCAAGGTGAGGCTGGATGAGCCGGTGCGCGAGTTGCTACCGCCGGGCGTTGTTGCCAAGCCCGCTGCGGGCAGGGAGATTACGCTGATTGACCTGAGCACGCACCACTCGGGACTGCCGAGGATGCCGGATAACTTCCATCCTGCGGACGCGAAGAATCCGTACGCGGACTATGACGAGAAGAAGCTGTATGAGTTCATCAGCAAGCATGGTGTGGCCTTGCCGAAGAAGCCAAAGTTTGTCTATAGCAATGTGGGAATGGGATTGCTGGGGCAGGCGCTTGCGGATCGCGCGCAGGTTCCCTACGCGACGCTGCTGCACGATGAGGTGACGGGACCGCTGAACCTGCACGATACGGCGATTGCGCTAACGCCGGAACTACAGGCACGATTTATCGAAGGACACAACGCCAACGGCAAGACGGTGTCTGCATGGGATCTAGGCGCGATGGCGGGAGCAGGTGGGATTCGCTCGACGGCCGCGAATATGTTGACGTATCTGGGGGCGCAGCTTCATCCTGATCGTCTACCCGCCGGTACTCTGGCGACGCCAGAGGGGAAGACACTGGCCTCGGCAATCGCGATGTCGCATCAGAAGTACGCGGAGGACATCGCAATCAACTGGATGTTTGATGGCAGCGAATATGAGCACAGTGGAGGGACCGGTGGCTATACGTCTCAGGCGATCTTCGACACAAAGAAAGACTATGCCGTGATTGTATTGCTGAACGTCGAGAATGGTGACCAGTCTGACTTCGCAACTGATCTGGGCATTCATATCACGCAGCGGCTCGACGGTAAGAAGGCGATCTCGCTGACGAAGAAGGGGGCGAAGATGGTCGATCTCGACGCAAAGGTTCTGGATAGCTATGTGGGCAGCTACGAGCTTACGCCCGGAGTTCTCGTGACCGTGACGCGCGAGGGAAATCTACTAATGACGCAGGCGACCGGAGACGATAGCAAGGTGGCAATCTTCCCCGAGAGCGCGACGAAGTTCTTCTTCAAGAATGCCGATGTTAAGGTCACGTTTGTGACTGACGCACAGGGGCGAGCGACCGGAATGGTTGTGCATCAGGACGGAATGGATCACGAGGCGAAACGGTTGAAATAGAAGCGTTGCCGAGGGCGATACACTGATTGACTGATTATCTATTACCACATATAGACCGGGCCTTCAGTTCTCCGTGATTCGCCGCAGTGCGCGAGACTACTCCGTACTGCGGTAGGAGCAGTTCCGATCTCGCTAGTTCGATTTGATATAGCTGCTGCTACTGACTCGCTACCCCAGCATTACATATGTACGGGGCAATTAAGATGTGGGGAGCAATTTATGGCTCTGCTCTTTGTTTCTGATCGGTGTTATAACACGCACATATAAAAATACTTGTCGATTGATTGCTCTGGTCTATGTTATAAGTGTTTACCTATGCAAAATCGACGATCTTTTCACAGCACTATTTCTTTGGGCCTCTGTGTTTTTTGCATGGGCGTGTTGCTTTGTTCCACTGCGCAGGCGCAGCTCTGGGACATGCTGACCAAACCACAGGTTACGGTGAGTCTCACGCATCCGCCACGCCTCGGGCTGAATATCAAGCAGGTTGCCTTTGGACCGGCCAACGGAATGTGCTCGGATGAGATTCTGGATCGTCTCTCTGGCACTCTAATCTCGGATGGGGTCGAGGTAGTGGATCGCCCGCATCTGTTTTCGATTCTTGGCGCGCGACACATGAGTCTGAACGGCTATGTGGATCGCCAGAGCGCGTTGCAGATGGGCAAAGTGCTGGGATCGACGGCGCTGATCTTCGTCAAGATTTCCAATTGCAACACCGAACGGAAGCGCAACGCCACCGACTCCAGAGGTATTCACACCAATAACGCCATTCTCGATATACACATTCGCGGGACGCTGCAGACGATCGATCTGGCGACGGGTAGAATCTTTTCCGCCGCTCCGATCATTGAGGACGGCGAACTAATCAACAGCTCCGACAAAGGGTTCCCCGAGTTTCCGCCAGAGCAGGAGCTGCGCGACAAGATCATCGGGCTGGCGGCCTATGATGCTTCGACGATGTTTGTGCAGTGGACCGAGCAGAAGAAGCTATACTTCTTCAACGATAAAGAGTGCAACATGAATGTGGCATATACGCTGCTGAAGGCCAATGACTTCAACGGAACGGTTCGCCAGTCGGAGGACAACATCACCGCGTGCAAGACGTGGCCCAAGTTGAAGAACGACAGTCTGGCTCACGCATATTACAACGCCGGATTGGCGTATCTGCTGATCAACGATAATCAGCACGCGATGGCGTATCTGACGCAGTCAGCACAATTGAAGGGCGGCGATATTGTGACACAGACGATTGCGGAGGTGACCAAATCAGCCGAGTTGGATGCAGAGATGCG
>CAZPZL010000159.1:0-6375 GCA_964590925.1 uncultured Granulicella sp. | reverse complement strand
AGAAGAAGGCAGAGAATGTTGCGTGGGAGAATCCACTTATTCCCAACGCGCGTCTGCGGCAGGTCTATCTTGCAATGACGCGGGCGCGGGCGCTGGAACAAGCGCTGCCAGCGGCAAGGCGCGGGCGGGCGGTTGTGGCCAGCGCGAAGGCTGTTGCCTGCTTTGGGCTGGAGGCCGCGCTGGTTGGCGCTGCCTTCGATCTTGGCGCAGGGGATCAGGTTAGCGACGCACTGGTAGGCGGCGAGATCGATTTCTTACGCGGGGCGGGGCTCGGCGAAGTTCTGCAACCGAGTGACGCACGCAGACGCCCGCGCAAGACTGTAGCAGCGACGACAGCGGCGCGACTGGCCGCTCCTTCTACGATTAGCGAGCGGGTCTGGGCGGCGATTGGCGCGGCAGCTGCATTGAAGGCAGCGCACGCGCAGACACGATCCGACGCCAGAAAACAGACGGAGAGCGACGTGTCGGAAGATATGCCGGCGCGACAGGCTGGCGTCGTTACGCTGTTCACGCTTCCAGGCGAGGCCCCAGCAATATTGTGGAAGGCGGCGTTGGCGTTTGTTGCCAAAGAGACGCTGCCTATTATCTTTGTGGTTCTTCCCGTACCGCATGGAGGCAGCGGCAAAGTGCAAAGAACAAAGATGGGCAGAGTCAGCGAGATCTCACTTGGCTGCGGCATTCCTGCTATTGCCGTCGACGCGGACGACGCTATTGCTATCTATCGCGTGGCGCAGGAATCAATCGGGCGGGCGCGGGCGGGTGGCGGAGCGGCGCTGATCGAGTGCATTCCGTTCGTGCTAGCAGACGCAAAAGCGGCGCGAGTAAGAGAGAAATATGCAAGCACTAAACATACTGTTCCGCCTGATGCAATCGCAACGTTGAAGCGCTACCTCTTACAGCGCGGCGTAGCTACCAAGCAGTGGATCGAGCGCGAGGCGAAAGTTTTCGCAAGGCGGATCGCAAAATCGAAGGCTAAGAAGGCTAAGTAGATGTCGGAAATTATTTATTGAGTTGGACAAAGGGTGTGCTTGCAAGCAAAATGCGGGAATTCTTCCCCTTCACTTCGTTCTAGGGCTAGAAGGGTAAACCTCATTTCTCTGTTGTGCGTTAGATCGAACAGTAATCGAGGTGCGCAGTTACACTGAGAGCATGATGCAACGGAGTTTCCTGATGCGTGTGAGTAGGGTCTTGCCTCGATCGCTTGCAGTCACTGCGAGCGCAGGTCTCATCCTGTTGTTGAATCTGGGGGCAGGGCTTGCAGCACAGACGTCTGTGCCTGTGACAGAACAAACACCGACCGCGCTTACGCCCACGACAGAGGCGAACGACAAGATCGAATCGCGTCCGGCCTACGCGCCGAATTCACAGTCCTCCGCGCAGTCAGCGCCCACGCCACAGCAGACTGTTG
This sequence comes from uncultured Granulicella sp., assembly GCA_964590925.1. Lineage (GTDB taxonomy): Bacteria > Acidobacteriota > Terriglobia > Terriglobales > Acidobacteriaceae > Edaphobacter. The sequence goes on along the minus strand of CAZPZL010000159.1, from coordinate 4,967 downwards.
CGCCAGTGGCAACGTCCGCGCAGCCCTCGTTGCAGACTCCGTTCACGGCTGTGCCAGCCTACGGAACGGTAGACACGCGTCCGACGAAAGACCGCAATGGCAGTGCGTATATTCCGGTGGATAGCTGGGTCTATGCGGCGATGCTGCGTCTATACTCGCTTGGATTTGCGAATACGGAGTATCTTGCGCTGCGACCCTACACGCGTCGCAGTGCGCTGCACATCCTACAGGAGTCGGAGGGCGCGATTCTGGCCAGCAACGACGAGCAGGCGCAGGAGGTTCTTTCGGCACTATTACGTGAGCTGGCGGACGAGGGTATGACGAAGGAGGCGAAACGCGGCACGATCTATGGGGTCGAATCGCTCTATACGCGTATGACGGGCGTCGATGGGCCGATTCTGAGCGACAGCTACCATCTGGGGCAGACGTTTACGAACGATTACGGGCGGCCGCAGCAGTCGGGTTTCAACAATGTCACAGGTTTTACGACGCTGAACGAGCAGGGACCGTTTTCGCTCTATCTGCGTGGCGAGTACCAGCACGCGCCCGCTGCGACGGGCTACTCGCAGGTTCTGGCGACGACGCTGGCGACCAACGATCTGATTCCCAATATTGGGTACAACCAGACGCAATCTACGATTCCCGCCGGACCGATTGCGGCTGAGAATCCGTTTCGACTGGTGGAGGCGACGCTCGCCTACCACTGGCTGGGAAACGAAATCTCAGGCGGAAAGTCAGACGCGTGGCTGGGGCCGGGGCTGGGCGGAGCGATGCCGTGGTCCAACAATGCAGAGAATATCTACTCGTTCCGCTTCAACCGGGTCGAGCCGATTCGCATCAAGTATCTTTCGCGCTATCTGGGACCGGTGCGCTACGATTTTTTCTACGGGAATCTGAAGGGACACACCGATCCCAACGACGACTGGGTCCACTCGGAGATGTTCAGCTTCCAGCCAACTGCGAACTTTCAGTTCGGCTTTCAGCGCACGGTGATCTTCGGCGGCAAGGGCCACGAACCGGTGACGCTGTACACGTTTCTGAAGGGCTTCTTCGACACTAATGACACCAACAACAGCGAGAAGACATCGCGTTCTGATCCGGGGGCGAGATTTTCGGCCTTCGAATTTTCCTACCGGCTGCCGTTTGCGCGCAACTATCTGACGCTGTACACGGACTCGGAGGCGCACGACGACCTGGACCCAATCTCTGCTCCGCGTCGCGCCGCCTACCGTCCGGGAATCTATTTGTCTCACTTTCCGGCAGCTGCGCGGCTGGACCTTCGGGTCGAGGGAGTCTCCACCGATTGCTCAACGTTGGCCTGTCAGGGGGGCTTCAAACAATACTTCGAGATTGTTCAGAGGCAGGGCTACACCAACAAGGGAACCATTTTGGGCGACTGGATCGGGCGCGAGGCTAAGGGTGGACAGGCCTGGCTCAACTACCACCTGTCGGGTAACGAGTGGGTTGGCGTCGAGTTTCTACATAAGCAGACGCCCAACGACTTTATCGCTGGCGGCACCACGCAGAATCAGTTTCGCATGGATGTGGTCAAACGCCTCGGCCCGCAGCTAGAAGTACATGCATGGTTTCAGCACGAACGCTGGGTCGCGCCAATCTACCGCGCTGGAGTGCAGAACGACAACGCAATCACCGCGCAGGTGACGTTCTTTCCGAGACTGAAGAAGATAGCGCCATAGGCAATTCAGAGAAGACTATACAAGTCTTCAAGATCCCCTCGGCGGCTAATGCCCATTTACTTTTCTCGACTTGAGATGGAACTGAGGTTCCGCCTTTTCAATACGATGTTTCGGTAAAAATATACTTGACTGGGTGAGCTCGGCGTGCTACCAAGTCTACATGGACAGCCCAAAGACATTACTCGAAGCAATTCAGTACTTTAGCGATGCTGAGAACTGCCGTAAGTTCATGATTGCCGTTCGCTGGGCCGATGGTATCGTGAAATGCCCTCACTGCGGTTCCTAGAAGGTTACATACATCGAAAAAGCCAAGGTATACCAGTGCTACGGCAAGCATCCCAAGAGCGAGTTTTCGCTCAAGGTGGGTACTGTGTTTGAGGGCTCTCTATTGGCCTGGAGAAGAGGCTTCCGGCCTCTTGGCTGCTTTCCAATTGCAAGAATGGTATCTCCAGCTACGAGCTTGCCACGTCCATCGGTGTGACGCAGAAATCGGCTTGGTTCATGCTTCGCAGAATCCGTGTTGCGATGGGCGAAGCTCCTACCGGAACAATGGGCGGAAACTGGGGCAACCCAATCGAAGTGGATGAGACGTTTGTGGGCGGCAAGGCCAGGGGCATAATGGGGGCAACTCCGTTTCAGTGAAACCCTATTGCCTCCAATGTTGCCCCGGGATGTCGAGAGACGGGACTGCCCGTTATTAGACGATAAATCCCGATAAAACATGAGTTTAAACTGGATTTCGGATGTTGCTGGATTTTCTTGGATGACGAAATGGTGGGCGAGGCGGGAATCGAACCCACAACCCCCGGCTTAGAAGGCCGGTGCTCTATCCAGTTGAGCTACTCGCCCTACGGAGGCCGGACGGGGTCGCAGGTGAAGCAAGCCACACCGAGTTGGTCAGACGCGACCGACCACTTCACCATTGTATCTGCTGTTGGAGGTTCAATCCACGATATGGACGAATCGACAGCCCTTCTGAATCGACGGTTCCGGTGAAAGAGACAAGGGCGGCTCTACGCGTAGCTGTTGTACTCGGGATGCTGCGGATCGGCGAAGGGCATAGTGCCCTCGGCTGGCGGCTTGACATAAAACCAGCGCGTCTCGTGCAGTGCTGTCGCATCGGTTGCGTCCGAGTAGACGACGCGTCCATAGGAGTAGATGGTCGCCGACTTGCGCGCGGCCTCCGTCACGCCCAGCTCCGCCAACGTGTACTCGAAGAGAATGCAGTTGGCCGTCGGTGGCAGGAAAAAGGGTTGAATCGCGGCCAGTCCCTCACCGCGCTCGAACTCTGGCGCAATCTTCAGCTTGCTCTTTACCGTGTCGACGGCCGAGTTGAACTTCCCAATAGAGCCGATTCTGGCAGGCGTCTTGCCTACGTTGCGCGCGCGAAAGATGAAGCGGTCTCGCTCGGGCGAATCGACAGTGATGACGATCCACGCCCGCTCGGAGCGCTGCGCCGACCGTGCGCTGAGCAGAGCCGCCTCCGACTGCCTGCCCGCGTGGTCCACGATCCGGTCGGCGCGCACCCCCGCTGCCTTGATCTCAACCAGCAACTGCTCAATCAACCGAAGGCTCTTGCCCGCAGCCCACACGCCCGCGCCCACGACACCCACCAATGCCGCCTCCAGCAGCCAGCCCAACCAGTCCATCCATCCCCGGCGAATCTGCGCCTCGACCCGCAGCGGCGCGCTAGTCTGCGCGACAACATTGGCGCTCTGCGCCTGCGGCGGGGCGGTAGGATTTTGCGCCGCGCCAGCAGGATTCGACGCGGCGGGCGCTGAGTTGGCAGATGCGGCCGTGTTGGTGGTGGTACTTTGCACCGCAGGCGCAGTCGTCGGATTCGCATCCGCCGGCTGATCCTGCGAGTGTTTGGCGTGTTTTGCCTTGGCCTTATCGCTGGCGGGCGAACGCCCGAAGATCGGGCCTGCCCCCAGAGTCAGAAGAATCGCGAACGTCGCCAGCCACTTGTGCATGATTCAAAAAATGTACCACGAGCGAGCGACCCCATACCAAACCAAAGTAAGTGAAGCGTAAAGCCAACTGATCCAGGTTCTACTCTCCTCTGTAATCCGGCTGTTTTACACTCGACCATGTTGCTGGTGCCGCAGCTACGGCACCAGCGTGATCGGAGCCTGCCAGAAGGAGCTCTTCTGTCCGGTGGGGTCGAGTACGGTGATCTGGCAGTTGTACTCGCCCGGAGGCAGTTGGCTGAGTCCAATGTTGAAGCGCAGCGGCATGGTCTTCAAACCGTTGTTCATGCCGCTGGCGACCTCCATCGGCTGCGTCTCGAAAACCTTGGTTTTGCCCTGATAGAAACTGACGAAGGCGACCAGCGGCTGGACCGTGGCGACATTGGTCTCGTATGCCTGTAGGTAGACGTGCAGGTCGCGGCTCTTGCTAAAGACGCGGGTTACGCTTGGGATTAGCGCCTGATTGTTCAGCACCAGCGGATTGGTCGCGTTATCCTTGTCGCGATCCTTCTGCTTGGCCGCGTTGTAGATGGCGTTGTTCAGGTCCTGAGTCTCGCCGCTCAACACCACCGAGCTAATGGGGACCTGCTTGGTCTCCTTGTTCAGGTTGGGAATGACAAACGTGGTCTGGAAGGTGCCGATGCGCCCCGTCTCGTCGTCGCGGGCGAGAAACTTGATGGTGTGCTTGCCGGGAAGCAGAGTAAATCCAGTGCGATACTCCACGGGGCTGTTGGCCAACTGCGCAGCAGTCTTGTCACTCAGCTTGATTGCGGGGGTATTGTCGCGCATATTCTGCTCGGTGGTATTGCCGTAGTCGTCCTTCACCTCCATGATGAAGTCGATCTGGGTATGTTCAGCGCCACCCTTCTTGGCCAGCGCAAGCTCGCGCCCGGGGATCTTGACCATGATGGGCACGAAGTACTCGGCGCGATCGATCTGGAAATAGTTGATCTCCATTGCAATGGTGAGGCCAGTGTAAGGATCGGCCTCCATCAGCGCGTCCTCCAGTTGGCGGTCCTTATCCGCAGCGGTGAATTTGACGTACTGCTTGCCTGCGTAATATCCGGCGCGATAGTCCAGCTTCGCGTCTGCCTGCGAATCGACGGTGACCTTGATGTGGCGGAACTTTCCGTCCAGCGCGGGATTGGTTGTGTAATACCCGATGATGTAGTAGCTGGTGATGCTCTGCTGCGCCTGCACCACGCCGCGCGTCAGATCGTTGTAGTCCAGCAGCGCCTTGCCGCCAGTGTCTCCGGCCAGCGCGAAGAGCGTGTCCTGCGACTGTTGCAGGCGCGAGACC
>CAZPZL010000158.1:0-6389 GCA_964590925.1 uncultured Granulicella sp. | reverse complement strand
ACTGGGTCAGCGTCTGCTCGAAGTAGTTGTACATGATGGCGAAAGATTAGCACGAAAGCCATCTGCTAATCCCTATTCGACATTTTATCGGCATGATTAGCTTTCAGTCATTGCCGCTGTTGCGCAACCTTTTTCCTCTTGTATGGTCTAATCTTGTAAGCCGGTGGGATAAAATTCGCGTCCATGTTTTTAGGATTGATTTGTAGAATGTGATTTGCTGGGCGAAAACGCTTGGTTTTTGGCGGAAATCTGTTGTGAATCAGTAGATTTGATTTGAACCTAATTGACAACACAGGACGAACTCATGCGCAGCAATTCTCTTCGCCGTATCATTTTTTTTCTTTCAGTCTTTCTTGTTGCGTTGGGTGGAATCGGCATGGCAACGGCCTTGTGTCAGAGCCAGATTCCGAGTCGAATCAACGCAGTGGTCTCTAGTAACAGCACGACGGCGATTGCAGAGTCGATTCATCCGCAGGTGAGTCAGGCAACCGATCTCGGCGCGGCTCCCGGCGATACTAAATTGACTGGCATGACGCTTCGCTTCACGCCCAGCTCGGCGCAGCAGACAGTCCTGGATCAGTTACTCGCCGATCAGCAGAATCCGGCGTCTCCGCGCTTCCACCAGTGGCTGACGCCGCAGCAGTTCGCCGCCCAGTTTGGGCTGTCGAGCGCGGACTTGGCCAAGGTCACCGCGTGGCTCGCGAGTGAAGGATTCACTGTTACCGGAGTCGCGCAGGGCGGCGGCTTCGTTACATTCGACGGCACCGTCGATCAGGCGCAGAAGGCATTCTCGACCAGCATCCACAACCTTACCGTAAGCGGCGTGGCGCACTTTGCCAACGTCACCAGCGTCAGCGTCCCCAGCGCGTTTGCTAATGTGGTTGGAGCCGTCACCGGACTGCATGACTTCCACTTGGAGCCGCGCGTACATGCCAGCATTGCCGCCAGCCCCGCCACACCGAAGCTCACCATCTCGGGTGGAGCGCACTGGCTCGCTCCCGGCGACCTCTTCACCATCTACAACTCAGCGCCGCTGATTAGCGCCGGGACATGGGGAGGAGGCGTCAGTATAGCGGTCACTGGACAGGTTCAGATCTCGCTGACCGATGCCTCCAGTTTCCGCAGTTTAACTGGCCTATCGACGACCAACCTGCCAACCATAGTCAACGTCGGCGGGGGGGCTGCTGAAGCCATCAACTGCACGCCCAGCTCTACCGTTAGCTGCGCAACGCCCAACTTGAACGACCTTGCCGAGTCTTCGCTCGACGTGCAATGGGCTGGCGCGATGGCTCCAGCGGCCAACATCCTCTTCGTCAATGCAGCCAACGTTCTGCCGGGCGGTTCCGGTATGGATGCAATGACCTACGCGATCGACAATAATCTGGCACCCATTGTCACCACTAGCTACGGCCTCTGCGAAGTTGGCTGGGGAACCTCGTTACTGAACACGATGAACAGTCTGTTTGCTCAGGCCAACGCGCAGGGGCAGACCGTCATTGCCGCATCCGGTGACAGTGGTTCAATGGACTGTTACGGAGTCAAGGGCGTGTCCGCTACCCTACAGGAGGCGCTTGCCGTCGACTTTCCCGGAAGCTCGCCCTATGTCACCAGCATAGGCGGAACTGAGTTCAACGAGGGTAATGCAACCGGAGCCACTACTTATTGGAACACCAATGACACCAGCAGCAACTACGCTGGCTCCGCACTCTCCTACATCCCCGAGGGCGTCTGGAACGATGAGACGGCGAGCACTCCCTCATTCGGGGGAGGCGGTGGCGGCATCAGCGCCTACTTGCCCAAGCCATCGTGGCAGGTCGAGACCGGCGCCGCTGGCATGATCACCACAGTTGCAGCCGACAACTTCCGCGACGTGCCCGACATCGCACTGGACGCCTCCGACGAACACGATGTGTACTTCTATTGCATGGGGTACTCAGGGTCTTCGTGTCCCAATGATGTATATCTGGCAGGTGGAACCTCGTTCGACGCGCAGATCTTTGGTGGAATGCTGGCCTTGATCGAGCAGAAGACTGGTACCCGTCTGGGCAACATCAATCCCGCGCTGTACACTCTGGGCAATAACGCCACCTACTACTGCAGCTCCGGCTGCAACAGCGTCTTCCACGACGTCACCGTTGGCAACAATGAGATGCCCTCCACCAGTGGGCTGATCGGCTACGCTGCGGGGACTGGATACGATCTGGCTACCGGATGGGGATCGGTCAATCTCAACAACCTGGCCAGCGCCGCCAGCGTGATCGCCCCAACGGTTTCAGGTTTTACGATCAGTTCCAGTGCGGCGCTGGTGAGCGGTGTACCTACCGTCACTGTGGCCGCAGGCGGCACTATTCCCGGCGTCACGATTACTGTGACGCCGGTCGCGGGCTTCACTGGCACTGTCGCCTTTACGGGCAAGGTCTACGGCTCCGGTTCCCCAACGATAGCGTTCAGCCCACAGACGGTGACAATCTCGTCAACTTCGTCGGCCAGCACCACGCTGACGCTCTCCGGTGTCGTAGCCAATCTGCGCCAGCCCAATCCCCCTGGCGGGATCAACCGTGCGCCAAGTATGGCGGAGATAAAATTTGCCACTGGCTCCGGCGTCGCCATCGCTTCACTGTTGCTGATTGTGCTGCCGCGCAAGCGCCGTTTGGCAGGTCTGCTGATGGTCGCACTGGCGTGTACTTTGGCGATTGGAGCATCCGGTTGCGGAGGAAGTAGTCAGGCAGTGGCCTCTCCCTCTTCCTCTACCTCTACCTCTAGTGGAACGTATCTGGTTACGATCACCGGAAGCAACTCATCCGGCGCGATCCTACAGAGTACGACGGTAACCTTCCAACTCAATTAGTTTTGGTGCACAGATTTGCTGGCGGTGATGACGGTCACTGCTCATCGTTGCTTTGCGAGCCAATAATCTGGATTGGCTGTCTGTGTGATCTTTGCGCGGTACAGGCCGCGTTGCCGCTGAGACGTTGCATCTAAGGACAAGAATCAGACACAGCAGAGTTGTTGATGAGAACAAGACAATGATTCACGCTCTCTACGCCCGATTCCTCGCTTTCCTCCGAGCTGGTCGATCGCGTCTCGCTACCCTGAGGCGCGCCTCGCAGATTATCTTTCTTGCGCTGTTCTGCTTTCTGCTGCTGCGCACGGAGTTTCGCGGGGCCGTTACGGCTGGCGCGGGCAGCGACGTGCGCATGCAGTGGCCGGTGGGACTCTTCTTCAAGATCGATCCGCTGGTTGCGCTAGCGAACGCGCTGGCGACTCACGCGCTCTATCGCGGTCTGCTGGCTAGCCTCATTATCCTGCTTCCGGTGATGTTTCTGGGGCGATTCTTCTGCGGCTGGATCTGTCCCATGGGCACGATTCACCACCTATTCGGCAGCATGAAATCGGAGGCGAAACGCGGCAAGGCGGGAATCGACGCCAATCGCTACAAGTCATGGCAGAGGACCAAATATGCCATTCTGATTGCCGCGCTGGCCGCTGCGTTCTTTGGCTCCGGGCTAGTGGGCTGGCTCGACCCCTTTAGCTTACTGGTGCGCTCAACCGGCCTCGCGATTCTGCCGGGAGCCAACTTTGCCGCCAATTCCGTGCTGAATGCTATGGAACACAGTAGCGTGGGCTGGGTGCAGTCTTTTGGAACGGCGATACACGCTGAATTGGCGGCGACTGTGTTGAGCTTCAAGCAACCGCACTTCGGTCAGGGAATTTTTCTGGGGCTGATCTTTTTTGTACTCCTGGCGGCTAATCTGCACGTCACGCGCTTCTGGTGCCGCGCGCTGTGTCCGTTGGGTGCGCTGCTGGGTGTGGTGTCGCGCTGGTCGATTCTGGGTCTACACAAGGATGCCGAGAGCTGCAACAAGTGCAATAAGTGCCTGCAAAACTGTCAAGGTGGCGACGACCCCATCGGTGGCGCGAAGTGGCACAAGGCTGAGTGTCTAATGTGCATGAACTGCGTCGGTGCTTGTCCGCACAGCAGTTTGCAGTTTCGTCTCTTCCGCAATGAGCCGGAGGTTGCGGGGACAAATCTGCCGCGGCGCAAGGCGATTACCGGACTGGTCGCGGGTATCGCAGCGGTGCCTCTGCTGCGCGCCGGGACTGCTCTGGGCAAGAGTCGCGACGAGCGGCTGATTCGTCCGCCGGGCGCGTTGGACGAGACGGATTTCCTGTCGCGCTGCATTCGCTGCGGCGAATGCATGAAGGTTTGCCCCACCAACTCACTACAGCCGGCCTGGGCCGAGGGTGGGCTGGAGGGCATCTGGACGCCGGTAGCGACGCCACGCATCGGATACTGCGAGCCAAGTTGTGTGCTTTGCTCGGAGGTCTGCCCCACCGGGGCGATTTGGAAGTTGACGCCGCGCGAGAAGGGCTGGGTGGTCGGCGTAGGTGAGGACAACGCCAAGCCGGTGCGTCTGGGAACAGCTTTCTACGACCGTGGGCGATGCCTGCCGTGGGCTATGGCGACCGACTGTATCGTATGCGAAGAGTGGTGCCCGGTATCGCCCAAGGCAATTTATTTGCAGGACACCCAGGTCGTCGACTCCGACGGTAACAGCAAGACCGTCAAGCAGCCGCACGTCGATCCTAGTAGGTGCGTGGGATGTGGAGCCTGCGAGTATGCCTGCCCCTTGCAGGAGCATCCCGCAGTCTATGTGACTAGTATAGGAGAGAGCCGCTCGGTCGAGAGCCAGATTCTGTTAAGCAGAAGAAAAGGGAAGGCACAATCTTGAAGAACAGAGAATCCGTCATAATGAAAAACTGGATGAAGATGAGAGCCGTTAGAATCACCGCATTATTGTTACTGGTTGTTGGACTCGGTATCAGTGTGGGATGCAAGAAGAAGGGCGGCGATCCGTTTCCGGCTTCTGGCACTGTTGCTGGATGGGATAAGGGCGACAAGACGCAGAGCTATACTGCCGCGAACCTGTACGAGTATATCGACGGCGGGGCCGAGCAGTACATCAGCGCAGGGGTGGTTAGCGCATCGACCTCAGACTACAAGTTTCAGGGAAACTTGGAGGCGACAGTTGACGTCTACACCATGAAGTCCTCCGACGGCGCGAAGACGATCTTCGATGCCGATCCGGCTGGCGACAGCAAGAGTGCCGCACTGGGGGACGCCGCGCGGCTGTATGGGCAGAGTGTGGTCTTCCGCAAGGGAGTATATCTGGTTCGCATCACCGCCTACGAGGCCACACCGAGCGCAAGCGATGCTCTGCTTGCTCTGGCCCACGGCATCGATTCCAAGCTGTAAATCACATCACGCAGTGTCGTTGAGTAGATTTCACAGGAGACGCAGAATGCAAAACCGTCGTGAGTTCGTCAAAGATGTTGTTGTGGGAGCCGCTGTGTTGAAGACAGCTACACCCTTTGTGCTGGGAGCGGCCAAGCCTGCTGCGAAGTCAAAGGTCGTCATCGTGCGCGACGTTCATCTACGTACACCCGGCCCGGCGCCAGATTCGGCGCGCGTGGCGGCGCTGCTGGACCACGCCATGCAGGCATACTTCGACACCAAGAATCCGGTCGAGCCATGGAAGCGGATCGTTCGTCCCGGTCAGATTGTCAGCCTGAAGGTCAACTGCCTTGGTCATCCCGTAGCTCCGAATGTTGCACTGGTGTCTGCCATCTGCGAGCGGCTGCAACAGGCTGGCATCAAGCCCGGTGACATCACCGTCTGGGATCGCAACAGTCGTGATCTGCGTGCTGCCGGATTCACTCTCTCATCTGCGCCCGGCGCCGTGCGCTACATTGCTTCGGACTCCGCAGGTTACGAGGATGCGCCCACTAGCTACGGCGTGGTCACGACGCATCTGGCGAAGATTCTCACCCAGAGCGACGTCGTGCTTAACCTCCCAGTGCTGAAGAATCACAATCTGGCTGGCGTCACCATGGCGATGAAGAACATGTACGGCGTCATCAACAATCCCAATGCGCTGCACGGCACGGCCTGCAATCCCTCGATTGCCGATCTCAACAGCATTCCGCAGATTCGTCAGAAGGTTCGCTTCATTATTGGTGACATGATGACGGCTCTCTACGAGGGCGGTCCGGGCTACAAGCCGGAGTACGCGTGGAATGAGAACGGCATCATCGTCGGCGAGGATCGCGTCGCCATCGACCACACCTGCGCGGGAATCATCGAGCGCAAGCGCGCGGAAAAGGGCCTGAAAACGCTGGAGCAGGCTGGCACACCGACGCACTACATCGCAACCGCAGCCGACGCCGAGCACGCGCTCGGAACCAACGATCCGGCGCGCATCTCGCTGGTCGAACACAGCATCGCGTAACACGCAGCATCGCACAAGGGACATACCGTGGCCAGCACAGATTCAACCCTCGACAGCATGACGCCCAGCGATGGCATGACGCGGCGTGAGGCGATGCTG
>CAZPZL010000157.1:0-6438 GCA_964590925.1 uncultured Granulicella sp. | reverse complement strand
ACCGACAGCCGTCGAAGCAAAGCTCATCGTAATAGGATTCAGAACAATCGTCGCCGCAGTCGATCCCACCCCTCTCAACGCAGCTGTCGCCTGACCGCCCGCAACGTTGCCGTAGACCGTCAGCACTCCAGTTCGCGTCCCCGTCTGCGTCGGCAGAAACTTCACCTGCACCGTGCAACTCCCTCCAACTGCAATCGGCGATACCCCGCAGCTGTCCGTCTCGTTGAAGTCTCCCGTCGTCGTCAACGACGAGATCGTTAGCGCAGCAGCACCTGTATTTTTCACCGTGATTGTCTGTGCTGCGCTTGCCGTCGATACCGCTTGCGCGGCAAAGGTCAAACGGGTTGGGCTCAGCGCCATCGCGGGCGCGGTCGACGATGAGGCGGTTAACAGCGGAATCTCCCAGATGCCGCGCCCGTAGGTTGCCGCGCGCAGTTCGCCGGTGTGTCCATCGCCGGTGGCCATGCCGCTGGCCGCCTGCAAAGCGACGACCGGAGCATTGGGCAGGCTGGTTCCGTAGACGCTCCAGCAGTTCACGGATGCAGTCGCACAGGTTGAGACCGTCGTCGTCACATAGACGCCCGTATCCATTGCAACGTAGATTGTGTTGGCGTCGTTGGGATCGACCAGAACGGCATTTGCCGGAGCGTTCGGCAGATTGCTGCTAATGTTGGTCCAACTCGCGCCGCCCGTGGTCGAGCGATAGACGTGAGCTGCATTCACGCCATTGTTTGCGAATCCCATCACCGTCGCGTAGATCGTCATTCCAGTCGCGTCGTGTGGGTCGGCGACCACCGACGAGAGGTCGAAGCCTCCGGGGTTGAATGCTCCCCCCGTAACATTTGTCACCGTTGACGTAGCTACATCCGTCCACGTCGAGCTGCTGCTCGCGCTTCCCGCCGCGTAGTTGGCGAAGAGGTGTCCGCCGTGGCTTCCCCCGCCGTCGAGCGAGCCCGCCATTCCTGCATACAGCACGGTCGAGCCCGTGTCCTGCGCCGCAATCGACGAGCTTGCCGGGCCTCCCGCTGCCAGCGAGCGAATCATCGCGTTGGTTGTCGCGCTACAGGCGGAGTTCTGCGGCCCGCCCAGCATGGTGCTGATGTTGCTCGCCCCTGGCCATGCCGAACCGCTCTCGCCAAGCCCGCGCCACACTCTGCATGTGCCAATCAGAACGTCGGACGTCAGCGCCGGATCGAGCAGAAACGGCGCATAGATCAGCGATGCGTCGTTGTCGACCTGCGCGTAGCCGATGGTGGGCGAGCCGGTAAAGTTCGTCGCCGTACAGTTGCTTCCGTTGCCGCAGTAGCGCAGGCTCACACCCGACTTGGTCGAGACATACCAGTTCTGTGGCGTGGTCTGGTCGATAGCCACGCTCCCGCCCTCGCCCGCCGAGATCTGCGGCCAAGCGGTAGTCGTAGTCGCCGCGCCCGTCCCCGCCGTTCCGTTCGCGCCAAGTCCTACCAGAAGCGTTGCCGGGTCCGTCGGATGTTGGGCAAAGCTGACAACCTGGGCCAGCGAGCCGATCCCCGCGTTCAAGTTTTGAAAGTGACTCGCGTCATCGGTTGAGCAGGGCGACTGTTGCTGGTTGATGCCATCGACCGAGCGCCAGAGGCCGCCGTCGTTGCCAAGGTAGATCAGCGGTAGTGTGCCTCCTGCTTCGGCACCCGCCAGCGTTGCAATGGCGTGTTGCGCGGGCGAGACCATCGCCGGAGCGAGACATCCATTGCTCGCATTGGTGGTATTGCGCAGCACTGTGCACCCTCCGCCCAGCGAGCAGCGATAGAGGTCCGTCGTTCCCACAAATAGCAACGTGTCGGCGGTCGCGCCCGTTCCCGTTTCTACAGCTGCCAGCGACAGGTTGTAATCGCCCTGTGTAATCACGGTCGATCCCGAGCCGACCTCCAGCGCGGTCGAGGGAAGCTTAGTGGCGAAGGTTGCCGTAGTTGTCGAGCAGCTTCCGCTGGATAGTCCGCAGGCATCTCGATAAAGTCCCTGATCGAGATTGCTGGCGTCTACCGTGACTGCAAATGTATCGCCAGTCAACGTCTGCACAGCCAGCGCTCCGCGAAAGATGGGACAAGATGTATTGACAACTGACCCGGAATTGGTTGGGCAGGCCGTCGTCTTCAATCCTGCGCCCGGCTGATTGGCCAGTCGAGTCCACGAGATGCCGTCGGGCGACGAGTAATAGCCGTGATACTGCACCGCGGCGTAGAACATCTGGCGCACCGGATTCCACACCACCGAAGTAACGGCGTTGCCCGGATATTGCACTGTCGATGGCATCTGCACTACCTGCGTTCCGTCGAGGATGATTCCCATCTGCCAGGTCGCGCCAGAGTCGGTCGAGTAGTACAGCCCCATGATGCTGTAGGTCGTGCTCGGCGCGTTGACCAACATCCACTCAGCCGACTGCGCCATCGCGGCCACCACCAGCCCCGGCGTCGTTGTGCTCCACGCAAAGCCCGCCACGCTCAGTCCTACGAACGAGTGGTGTCCCGCCACGCCGTCGTTCGACTGCTGCGCTAGAGTCCATGTGCTTCCCCCGTCGGTCGAGCGCAGAATCCCCTCGCCGTAGTAGGAATCCGTGGCGTCGTTGGGGTCGCCCGTTCCGGCCAGCACCACGCCATTGTTGACGCTGATTGCGCCGATCGATAGCGAAGGCATTGCCACTCCGCTTGCATTCGCATTGAAGACGGGAAGCGTGTCGGTGAGTGGAACGAACGTCACGCTGCTGGCCGCACCCGCCGCGTTGGTCGACTTCCACACACCGCCGCCGGTGGTTCCCACATAAACCGTGTTGCCGGTAGCGTCCGCCGGATCGATTGCAATCGATGTCACCCGTCCCGTCACATTGCCGTAGTTCTGGCTTGCAATTTGCTGCGGCCCGACCGAGCTCCACGCGGCGGTTAGCAGACTCTCCCGTGGCATTGACACGGAAGGCAAGGCCCCAAAACTAGCCGTCGCCGAGGCCTGCCGCGTAAAAGCGGAAACTGAATTTAGTCCCGCGCCAACCGGCTTCGTGACGGCGGCCATCTGTTGCGCGTGGGCGTTGCTGCCTCCAAACAGGCATAGTTCCGCTAGCAACACCGCCAACGCGAAGCACAGCGCGAAATCAAGACAGCATCTCCTTCCCCAGCGCGCAACTGGCTGCTTCAGCGGTCCTCGACAAATCTCTACAGGATCGTTTCTGCGCATGGTTTAAGACCAATCTCCGTCCACTACATTCTTATTTACTGTTGCAACTTCCCGACGCATCCTCCCTTGATGCGTTGTTGATAGACGGACGGGGCAACCGGAAAATTTCAGAATTATTCCACCATTCTTTACAAAACAAACAGCTTTCGATCGTCAATCTGAAACAGTTCCAAGGCTTTCCCTTGTCACTTCATCGGCCACGCCTCATCGCTGCAATAGCGCATGACGATAGCACCTTCGTGCAGCCCCAAGAGCCACGAAACGCCCACGCCCGATGCGTTCCCAATCTATCATCGGGCGTCTTTGCGAGAAAGCCCACGCGCTGGATCAAATAATCCTCGCTATGGTGGAGTAATGTTAATAGAGTTGGTCTCTGCGAGGTTTTTGAAGTTGAGTGGTTCTGATTGGTTGCCGAAGTCTGTTATTTCGTTGCGTGACTATAGCGCAAAAAAGTTTTCTGCCGATGTAATTGCTGGCATTACTGTGGGTTTGGTGGCTCTGCCGCTGGCAATGGCGTTTGCGATTGCTGCTGGCGCGACGCCGCAGGCAGGGCTATACACGGCCGTGGTGGCTGGATTTGCCATCTCGACGCTGGGCGGTTCGAGGTGCCAGATCGGAGGGCCAACCGGCGCCTTTGTAGTAATCATCTTTGGCATTCTGGAGAAGTACGGCGAAAACGGCCTGTTGGTCTGCACCCTGATGGCTGGTGTGATTCTGGTTTTGTTGGGTGTAACGGGCCTGGGAATGGCGGTCAAGTTTATTCCGCGGCCGGTTATCGTCGGCTTTACCAACGGCATTGCCATCCTGATTGCAAGTACGCAGATCAAGGACTTCTTCGGCTTGACAACGGCACCCGTTCCCGGCGACTTTATCGGGCGCATCAAAGTATTGTGCGAAGGCGCGCACAGCGTTTCGGCGGAGAGCACCCTGCTGGCGGCTGGCGCGCTCACTGCGATTCTGTTGCTCCGGCGTTACGTCCCCCGAATTCCCGGCTACATTGTGGCCTTGGTCGTGGCGACGCTTCTTGTCCTTGGCTTGCATCTGCATGTGCAGACGATTGGGACAAAGTTTGGCGGCATTCCCTCAGGATTCCCTCATTTCCGCATGCCCATCTTCGACTACCACATGGTGCGCACCCTGCTCTCGCCCGCAATCACCATTGCTATGCTGGGAGCGATCGAGTCGCTGATGAGCGCCGTGGTCGCAGACCGTATGAGCGGCGACCGCAGCAATCCTGGCGTCGAACTGGTCGGCCAAGGCATTGCCAACATCCTTTCGCCGCTCTTCGGAGGACTCCCCGCAACCGGAGCCATCGCTCGTACTGCGACCAACATTCGTGCTGGAGCCAAAAGTCCCGTCTCTGGCATGATTCATTCGCTGACACTGCTTGCAGTGCTACTTTTTGCCGCGCCGCTGGCCAAGTTTATTCCGCTGGCCGTGCTGGCTGCGATCCTCATGGTGGTCTGCTACCGCATGGGCGAGTGGCACGAGGTGCGCGAGATTTTGAAGCTCTCTGCGTTGGAGATTGGCGTCTGGCTGGCAACCCTGCTGCTGACCGTTTTCGCCGATTTGACCGTCGCCGTCGAAGCTGGAATGTTGCTTGCCGCCCTGGTCTTTATCCGCAAGGTGACCGAGACGACCTCAGTCACGCGTGTAACTGAAGAGGACTTGGCCGACGGGCGGCTCCATGTGCTGCAAGGCCGTACCATTCCAGACTACGTCGCCGTTTTCCGCATCCACGGCCCATTCCTCTTCGGCAGTTCAGAAAAGCTGGACTGGATCGAGCAGCAGTTGGCGGATCTTCCCCCTGTCGTCGTGCTGCGTCTGCGCAATATGTCGGCGATTGATTCGACCGGCATTCAGGCCCTCGAACGTCTCTCCGACGACGTGCGCGCCTCCGGGCGGACTCTCCTATTCTGCGGCGCCAGAGAGCAGCCGGCTCAATTAATGCAGCAGGCCGACTTTGAACAGCGTGTTGGCCCCGAGAATCTTTGTCTGCACATTACCGCTGCCATCGAACGCGCGCAGACCATCATCGAAGCCACGCAGCGGGATCTGCCTGCATAGCGGCCCTGTGTTTGATGTTCATGGCTTGACGTGCAGCGGCGCGGCCTTGGCGCTGGGCAGGTTTACGTTGAGAATTGCCGCAACGGTCGGTGCAATCTGCCTCATGTCGATTTGGCCCAGATCGCGGTGCGCGGCAATCCCTGGTCCTGCCAGGAAGAACGAAGAGCGCATCTCGGGCGTTTGAGGCGAGAACCCGTGGCCGCCATGGCCGGTGTAGGTCGTTACAATTTGGCCCACATCGTCACTACCTGCGTAATAGCCCGGCTTCAGTACCACCAGAAACGCCGCGTCAGGAAATCCTCCCCGTCGCCGAATCTCGTCGCGCGTCAGAATTGAATCGATGCCATTGGTCGGGTCTGCCGCCAACTCGTGTAGCAGTTCGTCAACCTGGCGCTTGTTTTCGGTGTCGTTGGGATAGTGCAGTTCGACGGCCACCATCCCGCCAGCCATCCAGAGCTGCGCCTTCCATGTTTTGATGTTGCGTCCATCGACTCTGGAAGTACTGCTCATGGCGTTGCCCGAAGCTACGCCAGCATCACTCAACTGGATCAATCCCGCCTGCACAAAGGGAATCGTCAGATTGACGCGATGTGTCAACTGTATGAACCCGTGGTCAGAGACAACCAAAACCACTGCATTTGGGTTTGCCTTGCGAGCCGCCGCAGCCAACCGCTCTACCATGCTGTCGATGGCTTCCAGCACCTGATTGGCCTCGGGGCTATACGGGCCGTACTCGTGCTCGCTCTCGTCGAGTGCGCTCAGATGTAATGTCATCAACGCGGGCTTATATTCGTGCAGAATCTCAATGGCGTAGCGTGTCTTAATCTCATCGCCTTCGACGGTCGTCTCGTTGCCCTTCATGTATGGCCCGACGCGCTGCTGCAATTCAAACAGCAGGCCGTCGGGATGCGATAGCGCGGCGATCAAATCGCGATCAGACGCGTTCTGCGAGCTGCCCGCATTGTTGCCACGCCAATACTCCGGGATCAGGTAGTCGACCGGTGCGCCCACGCTCACCGGCCATCCGATGCTAGCCGTGCGCAAGCCCGCCTCGCGCGCCGCCTGCCATAGTGTCGGCACGCGAATCTGCTCGGCGTACCAGTACCAAGCACCGTCCAGCTTGCGCTCAGGATCGAAGAGCATGTTGGAGTAGATGCCGTGCTCGGCGGGCCA
>CAZPZL010000156.1:0-6442 GCA_964590925.1 uncultured Granulicella sp. | reverse complement strand
GGTGGGTGCGGATACGGGCGGTTTGCGGTCGGTCATGGCACACATGACGGTGGCTTCGCAGGCCAGCTTTCCGTCAACCGTTGCGGTGCCCCTCATCTTTACTGCATTGGACCGCCAGTTGAGGACGGTGACCTCGATGCGCAGCTGATCGCCGGGTACAACCGGGCGACGGAAGCGTGCGCCGTCGATGCTGGTGAAGACCATCAACTTGCCGGCACGGTCGGCTGCGGTGTACTCGGTGAGTAGCAGCGCGGCTCCGGCCTGGGCGATAGCCTCAATGATAAGAACTCCAGGCATAATCGGAAAGTTGGGAAAGTGTCCAGCGAATTGCGGTTCGTTGATCGTGATGTTCTTCAATGCAACGACCCGCTTCTTGCGCTCGATCTCGATTAGGCGATCAATAAGTAGGAAAGGGTAACGATGCGGAAGGATCGACATTATTTCGTTGATGTCCACAATCTGCGAGGCTGTGATCTGTACGGAGGCAGTTTGGGAGGCGGCGGGATGGGTTTGAAGGTCACTCATGTCAAGGATGAGTATAAATGCTGCTACTTCTTCTTGAGCAGGACGGCGGGGTCGAACAGCGCAGAGTCGAGCGGGACGTTGTAGACGACCTTGGTGAGGTAGCGCTGGTTGGAGATCTCGCCGTTGTGATAGCGGGTGATGGTGAGTGCGGTAGGAAGGCCCTGAATTGTGTGGTAGTCGCTGTAGGTCTCCGACTCCTCGTCGTAGTCGTTGAACTGCGGATTGCGCCAGCGGAAGGTGCGACGAATGGGCAGATGCGTGGTGGCGTCGAGATCCAGCGTGACCGCGTCGTTCGTGGCCGTGAGGACGCTGAGGCGGTCGGCGAGACGGCGATCAACCATCTCCGTGCCCTCGCTGACGACCATAACGCCGGGTGCGTTGAGCCATGCGTGCACAACGGTTTCGATGGAGTGGGCACGGCGGCGGTAGTAGTCCTCGACCTGATCCTTGGGCAACTCGGTCTGGCCCTTGTAGGTGATCTCGTAGCCGTGGTCGGCGTCCCAGATTTGGACTATGTCAATCTTCTTGCCTGGCATAATCATGCCGCGCTCGGTGAGGAAGCCGATGCGGTCGGCCTCGGTCTGAGTCGAATTGGACTGGGGCCAAGGCAGGCGGCGAAGCTCGTGGTACTCGACGACGTAGGGATTCGGCTCGCCGTGGAAGAAGGACGAGCCGCGGCCTTCGATCTGGATCGATGTGCGGTCGAGCCACGCCTTGCCGCCGAGCGCTTCGACCATCTGGTCGATGAGCGCGCGGCCACGCTCGGTGTCGGACTGAGCAGAGGTGGCAGGCGCGGCACTGGACAAGCTCGATGCCTGCGCGCGGAGATGCTGCGGCGTGAGGACAACAGCGGCGATCAGGATGGCGACGGTTGGGCGAACCATGCGGCGTTATCCCTTTCCGGCGAGCTGGCGGAGGACGTAGCGGAGGATGCCACCGTGCTGGTAGTAGAGGATCTCCTGCGGCGTGTCGATGCGTAGAGTGGCGGAGAACTCGATGGTCTTGCCGTGGGAGTTCTCGGCGAGGATGGGTAGAACTCGGCCGTTGGCGAACCTGGAGTCGAGCATCGCACGCAGCGCTCCGGGGGCGTCGCCGACGTGGAAGACCTCCTCGCCGGTGAGGCCGAGGGATGCGACCGACTGGCCGGGGAGGAATTGGAAGGGTAGGATGCCCATACCGACTAGATTCGAGCGGTGGATGCGCTCGAAGGATTCGGCGATGACAAAGCGGATGCCGAGGAGCTTGGGACCTTTGGCGGCCCAGTCGCGCGACGAACCGGAGCCGTACTCCTTGCCCGCGAGGATGCAGAGGGGGATGCCACGCTTGGCGTACTCGACGCTGGCGTCGTAGATGGACATGCCGGTGCCTTCGGGGAGCAGGCGGGTGACGCCGCCTTCCGTTCCCGGTGCAAGTTTATTGCGTAGTCGCACGTTGGCGAAGGTCCCGCGGACCATGACTTCGTGGTTGCCACGACGGCTGCCGTAGCTGTTGAAGTCGGCCGGGGCGACGCCGTGGGCGGCGAGATACTCTCCGGCTGGGCCGTTCTTCTTGATGGAGCCAGCGGGGGAGATGTGGTCGGTGGTAACCGAGTCGCCGAGGATGGCCAGAACGCGCGCCGAGCGAATGTCTTCGACGGACGCGGGCTGGGCCGTCATGCCGTCAAAATATGGCGCGCGGCGGATGTAGGTCGAGTCTGGCTCCCAGCCGTAGGTGTCACCAATTGGGAAGTTGAGGCCCTGCCAGTTCATATCGCCCTGAGATACCGTTGAGTATTGTTTGCGGAACATATCGGAGTCGATGGAAGAGGCAACGACTGCGGAGACCTCGGCCTGCGTGGGCCATATATCTTTTAGGAAGACGGGCTGGCCGGACTGGTCCTTTCCGAGCGGCTCGGCGGCGAAGTCGTGGCTGATATGGCCAGCGAGGGCGTAGGCAACGACCAAGGGCGGCGACATTAGGTAGTTTGCACGGATTTCGGGGGAAATGCGGCCCTCGAAATTGCGGTTGCCAGAGAGGACGCTAACGGCTACGAGCGAATGCTCTTCGATGGCCTTGCTGACGTCAGTGGGTAGCGGGCCGGAGTTGCCGATGCAGGTGGTACAGCCATACCCAACGGTATGGAAGCGGAGAGTGTCGAGATAGGGCGTAAGGCCCGCCTTGTTGTAGTAGTCGGTTACGACCCGCGAGCCGGGTGCGAGCGAGGTCTTCACCCAGGGGGGTGTGGCGAGGCCCTTTTCGACAGCCTTTTTCGCCAGCAGACCGGCGGCGATCATGACGTAGGGGTTCGAGGTGTTGGTGCAGGAGGTGATGGCCGCGATGACGATGCTTCCGTTGCTCAGGTACGGATTGGGATCGACACCGTAGCGGGCCTTGATGGAGGTTGGGGCCGCGGCGTGGTCGGCGATGACGGCGGGGGTGATGTTGCCGTCCCAATGTTGGGGCTGGCGCGCGGGGGTGTTGCTGGCGTTGGGTCCGAGTAGCGCGGGTAACTGCTGGGCAAAGCTGGCGGGCGTCTGCGAGAGCAGTACGCGATCCTGCGGGCGCTTGGGACCCGCGACGCTTGGCTCAACAGTTGCGAGGTCAAGCGATAGGGTTGCGGAGTACTCGGCCTCGGGCGCGTCAGCGGTGTGGAAGAGGCCCTGCTCGCGGCAGTAGGTCTCGACGAGGGCGATGTGCTGCTCGGTGCGGCCAGTAAGGCGGAGGTAGCGTAGCGTCTCTGCGTCAACGGGAAAGATGCCGCAGGTGGCTCCGTACTCGGGTGCCATGTTGGCGATGGTGGCGCGGTCGGCCAGCGGCAACTCGCTGATGCCGGGGCCAAAAAACTCGACAAACTTACCCACGACGCCGTGCTTGCGCAAGGCCTCGGTGACGGTGAGGACAAGATCGGTCGCTGTGGTTCCCTCGCGTAGTTTGCCGATGAGGCGGAAGCCGACGACCTGAGGGATCAGCATGGAGACGGGCTGTCCGAGCATCGCGGCCTCGGCCTCGATGCCGCCGACACCCCAGCCGAGGACGCCAAGGCCGTTAACCATTGTGGTGTGACTGTCTGTGCCGACGAGGGTGTCCGGGTAGGCGGTAACGTTGCCTTCGGCGTCGGGTTCGGTGGTGAAGACGACGCGCGCAAGATACTCCAGATTGACCTGGTGACAGATTCCCATACCAGGTGGTACGGCGGAGAAGTTGCGAAAGGCGGATTGACCCCACTTGAGGAAAGCGTAGCGCTCGCGATTGCGTTGGAATTCGAGCGCTGCATTCAGATCGTACGCGTTGGGAGTCCCGAACTCATCGACCTGAACGGAGTGGTCGATGACTAGCTCGGCGGGCTGTAAAGGATTGATCCGTTCTGGATCGCCGCCGAGCGTGCACATGGCATCGCGCATGGCGGCAAGATCGACGATGGCTGGAACTCCAGTAAAGTCCTGCATCAGGACACGCGCGGGCATGTAGGCAATCTCGCGCGATGGCTCAACCTTGGAGTTCCAGTGGGCGAGGAAGCGAATGTCGTCGGCGGTGATGCTCGCGCCGTCCTCGTGACGGAGGAGGTTTTCCAGCAGAATGCGCAGAGAGTAGGGCAGGCGCGCAAGCTGAATGCTGGGATCAGCCTCGGCCAAAGCCTGCAGACGAAAGAGGCGCACGGTAGCGGAGCCAGAGGTGAGCGTGGCGGCGGAGCGGAAGCTGTCAGGATGCTGAGCGGACATTATTTTCTCCGAGGTGCAGTGCTGGGAAGTCAGAACGCTGATCGTAAGCGGCAAATGCGTCCTAAGCGCCAAAGGAAACGCGTTGCGACGGGATGTGAAAAGCCTATCAAAAAATGAGATCGACAACTCAATTCTATTGCCAATGGCTTAGAAACTATTGCGATCAGGATGGGTTCATTGAGGAGAAGACTGGATGGATGAACAAAATCGTTTCCTGTAATGCCTGTTGAGAAGTGCAATATGTGGTGTATTATGAACAAATTACGCGAATCTTCTGGATGCATTGTGAGGCAGGGAGGAAGGATCGCGGCGCATTTGCAGCGCCCGTATGTGCGGGCGTGAGTATAATTGCGAGGTCCAGAGGGAGGATTGCCGAAAGTATGATCTTCCTTACAGCGCGATCTTGTTTACACGGCTTGCATCCTAACTGAGATGGAAGACTGTGCGAGGCTAAAGGTCGCTAAGCTCGGAAGCAATGCGGCGACTTATTCTTCAACAGGGACAATGGAGATCCTATGAACGAGAGCAACTGGGCACATCAATGGGCACGTAGATCGAATGAGGCGGCAATGGGATCGAAGGCAGGCGCGATGAGGCAGACGATGCGGCGGACTATGATCGGCGTGGGAGCGGTTTTGGCACTGGCGTTGGGCGCAACGGGTTGCCATAAGACAGCGCAGCAGGTATCGAACACTGCGGTCGACCAGAATGGCGTTGATCCGGCGGATGCAAATATGGCGTCTGGTAACAGTTCCGCTACAGCTGCGGGCCAACAGCCAGCACAGGTGCTGGGCGAGCGGGCGCAGAACCAGAACCAGCAGCAGTCCGAAGACTATTCGCAGCAAGGAGCGCCGATTATACGGCAGGCACCGGATGCGGGCCAGGCTACAATTAGCCAGTCTGAGACGAATGCAGGAGCAAACAACGACGCGGGCGATCAGTTGAGCCAACAGCAGGCGGAGGCACTCTACGCAGCGGACTTGACCGATGCAGAAGCGAACGATCCTCCACCACCGCTGCCTGATTATGAGCAGCCGCCTGCACCGGATCCCGACTACCTCTGGACGCCGGGCTACTGGGCATGGAGTTCGGCGGGATACTACTGGGTTCCGGGTAATTGGGTTGCAGCTCCCTATGCGGGCGCACTGTGGACACCCGGATACTGGGGATTTTTTGGTGGGCATTATCGCTTCCACCACGGATACTGGGGACTGCACATCGGATACTACGGCGGCGTGGATTATGGCTATGGTTACGTCGGGCACGGATACTACGGCGGATACTGGAACGGCGGCCACTTCTTCTATAACACGACGATTACACACGTGAATGTGGAGGTGATTCGCAATGTATATGTGCATCCGGTGGTGGTAAACAACGTGATAATCACCGGGCGGATTGGCAATCGGGTGAGCTTCAACGGCGGACGCGGCGGCATTGTTGCGCGACCACTGCCAGCTGAGGTTCGTGTGCTGCACGAGAACCGGATTCCGCCAATGGCGACGCAGGTACAGGTACAGCACACAGCAGCGCAGAATCGGGAGCAGTTCTTCAACCAGAATGGCGGACGGCCCGTGATCGCAGCAGCGGCAAGACCGATTGCAGCGGATCGAGTACTACCGGCGGCATTGCCTCGAAGCACTATTCCGGTTGGACAACGCCCACTGTACGGCAACCCTGAGCCTGCGCAGATACAGACGCGTCCAGTGCAACCACAATCACAGACCAGACCGGCGCAGTCACCATCGCAGATGAGGCAGATGCAGACACAGCCTCAGTCGCAGGCAAGGCCCGACCAACCCCAATCGCAGACCAGACCGGGGCAGCCTCAGCCGCAGCAGTGGCAAACTCAGCAACAGACGCATCAGCCGCAACCGCAGCCGCGATTCGTTCAACCGCAGACACAAACTCTGCCAGCGGAACGGACGACGCAGCCGAGCGTGCAGCCTCATACTGCTCCGATTACTCCACCGTCGCAGCCTCAGTTCAGACCTGAGCCGCAAACCCAGACTCGACCACAGGCTACGCCACCAGAGCCAATGGCTGCACCCCGCTCACAATCGCAGACTGCTCCTGTTGTTCATTCGCAACCACAGACAGCACCATCTCGACCAACTCCAACGGCGCATCCTCAGCCGCAGACTAAGTCGAAAGAGGAGGAGAAGCACTAAGGAGCCCCTGCACAGGTCGTTTCTCCGCAGCCCGATTGATTAAACGTG
>CAZPZL010000155.1:0-6501 GCA_964590925.1 uncultured Granulicella sp. | reverse complement strand
GCTGTCATTAGAATTTCTCCGGACGCAGAAGCGCAACCACCAGATAGACCAGCAATGCGCCGGTCAAGACGAGTAGAAGAATGTTCTCAAGCATTGTCGTCACCGCCCTTCAGCGACTTGCAGCCGTAGAGGTACACCACGGCAACGATGAAGAAGACCAATGATGCTGCGATAAAGATAAGGTCGCTCATTATCAACTCCTGTTACACCGAGCAAGTTCTCCGCGCCACTTTGCTTCCTGCGCGACAAGATCATAGATGTGAGTCTCGCTGCAAGAGACGTAGAAAAGCCGTAGGAATGACGTTAAGATTGCATAAGGGACTAATTTTGCCGAATCGCTCTCTGCTGCGTCGCCATTGTTACGTGTTCTCATCCGGGCTGCTGGGGCGCGGGCTGAGGCGGTAGCCCACCCAAGGTTCGCTGCGGATGTAGCGCGGCTCGCCTCCTCTGCTCGCTTCGGGCTCGATCTTCTTGCGCAACTGGGCTACAAGGACGCGCAGGTACTCCGGCTGATCGGCTCCCGCCGCGCCCCATACCGCGCGCAGCAGCACCTTGTGGGTCAATACGCGATCCGCATTGCGTGCAAAGTACAGCAGCAGGTCGAACTCCTTCGGCGTCAGATGAACCTCGACATCGCGCACCAGCACTTGGTGCCGTTCCACGTCGATATGAAAGTCTCCCAGCTCAATCTGGCTTGCCTGCACCACATTAGCTGCCGTACGGCGCGACTGTACGCGCACCCGTGCCAACAGTTCCTGAATGCTGAACGGCTTGGTGATGTAGTCGTCGGCACCCTCGTCTAGCGCAGAGACCTTCGCCGCATCCTGATTGCGCACCGACAGCACGATGATCGGCACCGACGAACGCGAGCGAATCTCCTTGGTCAGTTCGATTCCGTCCATCCCTGGCATGGCGAGGTCGGTAATGACCAACTCCGGCTGCATCTTCAGGAAGAGTACGAGTGCCTCGACGCCGTCCTTGGCTACTGTGACCTCGTGCCCATTGCTCTGTAGCGAGGCGCGCAACACGCGCGTGATTTGCGGTTCATCGTCCACAATCAGAATCCGCATCGGGGCCCTTTCCACGCTTACGACGACTGCTGGGTTACGATGTGTACGTCCACATGCGGCGCGTCGCTCATGAACTGTTGCAGCGCCAAATAATACAGATACTTCTTCCAACCCTTCACCGCCGAGCGACCGAAGATTACCTGCGTAATGCGGTTCTTGGCAATGTACTCGCCGGTTACCGTCGGCACGCTGGTTCCCTTCAACCGCACAACGTGTGCGCCCACGTTTTCGGCAAACTGGATGTTGGTTTCGAGCGACCGTCGCCTCTTCTCAGGCAGGTTGGGATCGGTCTCGACGTACAGTACGAAAAATTCGCCGTTGGTTGCTTCGGCCATGCGCGCGCCGCGCGCAATCAGGTCGCGCGACTCCGGGTTGGAGCTGATACAGACGGCGACGCGCTCGGCGATCTGCCAGTGACCGCTCAACTGTTTGCGCGAGACGTAGTCGTCCAGTGTGCGATCCACTGCGCGCGTTACTCGCTGGAGAGCCATCTCGCGCAGCGCAATCAGGTTGCCACGACGAAAGAAGTTTTGCAGCGCCCGCTCGACGCGCTCCTGCGGATAGATGTCGCCGCGGCTCATGCGATGCACTAGCGCCTCGGGTGTCAGGTCGCTCATGACGATCTCGTCGGCGCGATCCAGCACCCAGTCGGGAACGGTCTCGCGCACGGTGACTCCGGTCAGGCTTTGCACTCTTGGCGTCACGCTCTCAACATGCTGGACGTTGAGTGTGGTCAGCACGTCGATCTCGGCCTCGAGAATCTGTAGGACATCCTGAAAGCGCTTGGGGTGCGAGCAGCCTTCGACGTTGGTGTGCGCCAGTTCGTCGATCAGGACCACATCAGGTCTGCGCGCCAGAATCGCGTCCACGTCCATCTCCTCGAAGATGGCACCTCGATATTCCATCATCTTGCGAGGAATCTGCTCGATCTGCGCTGCCAACTCGCCGGTACGCGTTCGCCCATGCGTTTCTACGATGCCGATGACGACATCTTCGCCGCGGCTCTTGCGCCGGATCGCCTCGCTCAACATGCTGAAGGTCTTGCCCACTCCTGGCGCGTAGCCCAGAAAGACCTTGAATCGGCCTCGCTTCTGGCCTTCGGTGGAGGCGAGCCACTCTTCGGGAGTCTTCACATGGGGTTGTTCTGAATTCATTTTGGCCTAACCTGAACACTTTCTCTTGCTACGGTAACGCGGGGAGTGACATTTGCCCAACAATTTTTTATATAGCGCGAAAGCGTTAAAAAGTCGTAAGTACGCAATCAGCCGGGAGATTAGCTCGGTACAATTCCATTAATGTCCATCAAACGCATCTTCGATACGATTCGCTGGGTCCTGATCGCACTTGGGCTTGCCGGTATTGTAGCTCTCTATCACCATTTCAATCGCGCCAATAACACTACCGTCGCGCTGACGCTGCTTCTGCTGGTGCTGGTAGTTGCCGGAAGCTGGGGTCTTCGTTTCGCTCTGGTTGCCACGGCCGCCGCTGCGCTGATCTTAGATTTCTTCTTTCTACCACCGGCCGGCACCCTAGTCATCGGTGACACGCAGAACTGGATTGCTTTCTTTGCCTTTCTTGGCACGGCAGTCTACGCCAGCCATCTTGCCAGCCGCATCCGTAAGGAGTCGAACGACGCTGATTCTCGCCGTCTGGAATCCGAGATGCTCTACCGTCTGGGCCGCCAACTGCTACAGCCGGAGAACGTTGCGCAGTTGCTGAACTTTATTCCATCGAGCGTGGCAAATGCCTTCAACAGTCCGGCCGTTACCTTGTACATTGCAGACGGGGACCGCATCTATCTTTCCGATCCCAAGTACATCTCCAACCCACAGACAGCATGGAATCTAAGCAGCGACCATGGTGACGTAGAGCTGACCCGCACCGAGATTGTGCATCGGCTACAGGAAGCGATGCAGCTTCCCACCTTTCGCTCTTCGACCGACGGAATGCCTACGGTCGTTCCCCTGCGCGTCGGGGTTCGTCCCAGCGGAGTTCTTCTGATCGAGGCCATCACTATCTCACGCGAGACGATGGAGGCTCTCAGCGGTCTGGTCTCGATGTCAATCGAGCGCGCCGACGCTCTGGAAGCCAGCGCCCGCTCGGAGGCGGCCAAGGAGACCGAGCGCCTGCGTACGGCTCTGCTCGACTCCGTTACCCACGAATTGCGCACGCCGCTGACCTCGATCAAGGCATCTGTCACCGCGCTACTCACTCAACCCGCACTTGACGAGCCTGCGCGCAAGGACATGCTGGCCGTCATCGACGAGGAGTCGGATCGTCTGAACCGGCTCATCGAGCAGGCCGTCGAGATGGCGCAGCTCGACGCCAACAAGGTTCAGCTCAACCTCAAACCCATCTCCATCGCACCGTTGATCGAAGCGGCCGTCGTTCATGCTCGCTCAACCGACCCATCGCGCGAGATTCGCATTACCCTGTCCAGCTTTCTGCCCAACGTGCGCGCCGACGCAGCCTGGGTCGAAAAAGTTTTGGCCAACTTGCTGGGCAACGCTATGAAGTATTCCCCAGCAGACAAGCCTATCTTTGTCTCCGCAGATCCGCAGCGTGACATGCTGGCAATCAGCGTGGCAGACCGCGGTGCGGGCATCGATCCACTGGAAGAGGGCATGATCTTCGACAAGTTCTATCGCAGCCCGTCCCAGCGCAATCAGGTCAGCGGTACCGGCATGGGACTGGCGATCAGCCGCGCCATCGTCAATGCGCACGGCGGAACGATTGGCGTCACCAGCCAGCTTGGCCACGGATCGGTCTTCACCTTTACCCTCCCGGTCGCCGTTCCCGAGCCAACCCGCGTTAACTAAATCTATGGGCAGCGCACCCCGACTGCGATCTAAGCCAATTTCGCGTGAGCGCGTGGCGTGGAATAATTGAGAAATGCTAAGACCTTATCAGGGAAAGATGCCGGTTGTGCCCGCAAGCTGCTACGTCGATGTGTCGGCGCAGGTGTCGGGCGACGTGGAGCTGGGCGAGCGCGCCAGTGTGTGGATGAATGCTGTAGTTCGCGGTGATGTGAACTACATCCGCATCGGGGCCAACAGCAATGTGCAGGACTGCGCAGTACTGCATGGAATGCGCTACAAGTATCCGGTAATAGTGGGCGACTGGGTGACGATCGGCCACAACGCGACCGTGCATGGCTGCGTTCTGGAGAGCTATGTGCTGGTTGGCATGGGCGCGCAAGTGCTGAATGGGGCCGTGATCGGCGAGGGCTCGATTATTGCCGCCGGAGCGCTGATTCCCGAACGCACGATCATTCCGCCAAACTCGCTGGTGACGGGCGTTCCGGGTAAGATTCGCCGCGAGCTGGGCGAGGAGGATCGCAAGCTGATCATGCAGTACGCGCAGAATTATCTGGACTATGTCGCGATCTATCTGAAGGAGCTTGGCGAGCAGACAGAGGCCGATGAGCGGAAAGGCTTGGAGTCTGCGTCTAAGTAAAGGGGAAGAGCAAACGCTGCGGAGGCATAATGAGGCAGCAGTCTGGACAAATCCAGCCGCCAACCTGTTGATTTCAGAATCAGGCATCTGCAAAAAGTGGATTCAGGCGCGGTTTCGCTATATATTTAAAGATCTAATTGTTCCTTTCTGTTCCCAACGCTACTTGTTTTGCCACGACAAACGTTTCGATTGAGGCCCGGGATCATTTCGGTGAACTGATCGAAGGCTGTGGTGTCTTCTTTGGCAGGGGAACCGACTCCGCATTGGAATTGGAAGGTTGCTATGAATACATTGGATCGCTGTCATCGCATTCCCGACCCGCAAGGGCTCTATCATCCGCAGAATGAGCATGATGCTTGCGGCATGGGGCTGGTTGCGAGCATTCGCGGAGAGAAGAGTCACGAGATCATTCGCAAAGGTCTCGAGGTGCTGATTAACTTGACCCACCGTGGCGCCGCGGGCTGCGACCCGGAGACCGGTGATGGCGCAGGCATTCTGATTCAGATTCCGCACGTCTTCTTCAAGCAAGAATGCGAGACGCTGGGGATGCGTCTAGGCGATCCGGGAACCTATGCCGTGGCGATGGTGTTTTTGCCCGTCGACAAGCACAGCCGCTTGCAGTGCGAGGGCGTCTTCGAGCGCATCGCTCAGGACGAAGGGTTGAAGCTGCTGGGCTGGCGCGATACACCGGTCAATGGCAACCTGATTGGACGCGAGGCGCGGGCCTCGCAGCCATACATCGAGCAGATGTTCGTGGGGCGTCCGGCGGGGATGGACGAGGATGCTTTTGAGCGGCTGCTGTACATCGTGCGGCGGCGGACCGAGAACGAGATTCTGCAATCGGAGATAGATGACAAGGGCGACTTCTACATTCCGTCGTTCAGTTGCCGAACCATCGTCTACAAGGGGCTGATGCTGGCTCCGCAGATCGAGAAGTTCTACATCGAGCTGGCCGACGAGCGGGTGACCAGCGCGCTGTGTCTGGTACATCAGAGATTCTCAACCAATACTTTTCCCAGCTGGAAGCTGGCGCATCCCTATCGCTACATGGCGCACAACGGCGAGATTAACACGATTCGCGGCAATGTGAGCTGGATGAACGCGCGCCAGTCAGTGTTGGCCAGCCCGCTATACGACGGACAGATCGATAAGGTATACCCGGTGATCGTGCCCGGAGGAAGCGACTCGGCGTCGTTGGATAATGCCGTCGAATTCTTGTTTCAATCGGGTCGCTCGCTGCCGCATGTGATGGCGATGCTGATTCCAGAGGCTTGGTCGGGCAATCCTGATATGGACGAGGAGAAGCGTGCGTTCTACGAGTACCACGCCTCGCTGATGGAGCCTTGGGATGGTCCAGCGTCGGTCTGCTTTACCGACGGAAGGCTGGTAGGCGCGACGCTGGACCGCAATGGATTGCGGCCAGGACGCTACATCGTCACCAAGGACGATCTGGTGGTTCTGGCTTCGGAGGTTGGCGTCATCGATGTTCCGCCCGAGGACGTTCACAAAAAAGGAAGGCTACAGCCGGGACGCATGTTCCTGGTCGATACGGTGGAACACCGGATTATCTCCGACGCGGAGATCAAGAAGTCGCTGGCCGGACGCCAGCCCTACGCCGAGTGGCTGCGGGAACAACAGGTTCAGTTGAACCAGTTGCCGGAGCCGTGGAAGGTGATGCCCTCTGACCCGGGGACGCTGCTGCGCCGTCAAAGAGCGTACGGCTACAGCGAAGAGGACCTGAAGATTCTGATGGGTCCGATGGCGGTGACGGGCATGGAGCCGCTGGGGTCGATGGGCTCGGATGTACCGCTGGCCTGTCTGTCGGACCGTCCGCAGCAGTTGTTTAGTTACTTCAAGCAGCACTTCGCGCAGGTGACCAATCCTCCGATCGATCCGATCCGCGAAGAGCTGGTGATGTCTTTGATCAGCTACATCGGGACGGAGCGCAATATTCTGAACGAGGCGCCGGAGAACT
>CAZPZL010000154.1:0-6548 GCA_964590925.1 uncultured Granulicella sp. | reverse complement strand
CCCTCGATCTCTCCGCCGCCAAAGTCCATGCGCCGTGCAATGTCCTCGCCAGCCTTGAAGTTCATGAAGTTCAACCCGCCGTATATCTCATACTTATTATCGTATGTGACGGGTGCGTTCGGCCCGATCTTGGTCTGAGCTTCAGCTTCGCTGCAAATCGTCAAACTGCCAGCCACCACGACCGCTAGTAACGCCATCTTCTTTATCGTCATTCTCAGCATTGATCTCCCAATCGCCTGTGCGTCGCTCCAGACACTCACACGCCTTCGAGCCTCCAGACCGATGATCCAAAGGTTTTCGCGCAACGCGTCCATATCAAAGATATAACGTCGGGACCCATCCCGGCTTGCCAAGCCCCAACTTTCCGCTGCGCATCTATTCCCCGGCAACAGAAATTCGGCTGTTGTTTCCACCGTTGCCCCGCGCCAATCCGTGTATATCTGCAGTTGTTTTTAGAACCAGGTTAAAACTGTGTAACTCGACCTCAGAGCTAAACAGGCAACGACGAAATACTGCGAGCTTTCGTTGCGCTCAGGACGACGGCATCGTGATCAGGTTTTCCTACTGTCCCTGCGAAATCGCCAGCGCCGCAAATCCTTGCGTTCCTGCTGCCACGGCGAGGTTTGTCACCTCACCGACACCGGCAATCTGGGTCGGAGTCACACTGACCAGCCCGTTTGCGTCGGAGGTGGCCGTGGAGGTGGCCTGCATCAGTCGCGGAGCCACTGGGCATCGTCCGCGCGTGGGACAGGTCATGGCTGCAGCGTACACCGTCTGGTAGATCGTCACCGATGAGCTTGCCACCGGGTCGCCGTTCACGTCCGTCACCATCAACACCACCGGCACGAAGCTCACAGGCGAGACCACCGTCTGGCTCGCGCCGCTATCGACCACCAGCCGCCAGGCGGAGGCACTTACTCCCACGGCGGTAAACCCCACGCAGACATTGGTCCAGGCACAGGCCTGTCCAGTCGCCGTTGCTCCCGCCGCCAGCGGTCCGGTCACTGCAGAGATCTGCGCCACACCTGTTGCGCTGGTCACACTCGTGCCCGGGGCAACCGTCATTCCGCTTGATGCCGTCCACGTCACCGGCACACCCGAGGCCGCCGCGCCGTTCTGCACCACGCTCACCTGCGGCGTCCACGTCCCGATTACACCTGCCGCGAAAAACTCGTCAGCCTGTGCTGCTATTGTCATCGACCGAGCCACAGCGTTGAAGCTCGCCGTCTGGCTGGCTCCCACCGCCGACGCCAGCAGCGTTACGCTCCCAAATGCAATTGGCGTCACTATTGTCGAAGCCAGTCCGGTGGCATCGGTCAGCACCGCGCAGGGTGCTGCCGAGCAACCGCCAAAGCTCGCCCCCGCGCCGCTCGCCGTAAACGTAACCGGCACACCCGCCACCGGAGTCACCCCATCGCTCAAAAATATCCGTACTGCAAAGGGTGTTGCCGCAGCCGCACCCACCGCCGCTGTCCCCGATGGCGCGGAGATCAGCGTCATCCTGTCTGCCGCAACGCTTGCGCTATAGCTCAACACGCCGGTCATCACCGTCGATCCGCCGCTTGAAAGGTCGATCACCTCCACGTCAACCGGCCCGGTAGGATTGGTCGTAAACGCACTCTCTGGCGGAGCTACGGCAACAATCGTCGACGCCGTCCAACTGGAGACCGTAGCCACAATCCCGTTCACCTTGACCTCATTGCCTGCGCGAAATCCCATGCCGCTGATGCTGATTACACCACCATTCGCGCTGACCATCGCAGGCGCAATCGAGTCGGCATACAGCACGCGAGCCTTGTAGGCAAAGTCGGGGCGCCCATCGCCGCGCGCATCGGTTATAACAAAACGCAGGCTTTCAGCCGTCGTGGTTGCAACCCCAGTCGCGGTCATTCCCAGCGTCACCGTGTTGAACGGCGAAGAAGTGGCAGCAACCGTCGGCAGCGTTCCGGTTGCATCGGTCGAATTCCACACGCCGATCAGTGGCATTGCCTTAGCGGTAGTCGCCAGCCCGCTCTCGTCGAGCGCGGTGACTTCAATCGTCGCCGTCCGACCAGCCCGCGAGCTGAAGTTGGTCCACGCCGTATGTCCGTGCCCACACAACACATTGGTCCACCAACCGCTGCTGACTACCGCCACCGGGGACGACTCCACGCCATCGTTTCCCGGAGTACAGTTGTTCGCTGCATCAGTCAGCTCAAAGCTCCGTTCCAATATGGACCCAGAGTACTGATACGGCTGTGCCGCTGCCCAGAGGTCGATCTTGTTTATGGCTGTTCCCGAAGGCTCTACGCTGCCTGTCACATATGGCCCCACCGAGTACTGCCCGATATAAAGCGGGTTGATCGGTTCGGTGTTAAACACAACATACATAAAACCATTTGGCGCGCCCTCGGGATCGATGTCCGGGACCCATGCCAAATTAAAAAAACCCTCCCACTGCGTGTCGGTCGATCCCTGGCTCTCGGCCATCGATGTAACACCACCCGTCACCGGATTTCCCTTATTTTGTTGATACTGCGCTCCACTGACAGTCGATACGTCGTACCACGCTTCGGGGTAGTACCATCCGCCCTGCTGCCGTTGCAGCACAACGTTGACGCCCTGCATCCCTTGTCCTGTGGGAAAAGTCAAGGTTCCGTTTATCACGCTGGCCTGGGTATAGCTCCAAATCTTGCCCGGCGCAGGCGGCATAGTGGGCATGTTTCCATTGACATACATCGGATAAAGTCCAGAGATAGATGCCACATCGTCATCGCGAAGCGTGAAAGGCTGCTGTAGGCATTGATAGGTGTACTGACCGCAAACAATGTCGATCGGATGCAGAATCGGCCAGTGCAGATTCTGACCTGCAGTCGGCGTCGGATTTCCAGTGTAGACATTGTCGTTGGTCTGCGACCAGCCCAGCCCAAGCACTCGCCCAAAGGCCCGCTCTAACTGGTACTGCAGTTGCAATTGCTGCGCCGCCGCGCTTCCCGTGCAGCGACCATTCAGTACCAGAATCGCGTGCTGAATCAGGCCCGACGGAGTGATCGAGTCCACGCTCTCGGTCACTCCGTTCTGTCTGCACTCAGCTGGACTGCTGGCGCCGCCCCCCAGTAGCAGGTCCGTCACCGAGCCATCGCTATCGTAGATGACGGCAATCTGAATCGCCGCGTAGTTACCGCTCTCCACGTCGGCGGGAAAGACCATTCCGTTGCCGCTCAGGTACGCGTTGCTGCCGTTAACATGCTCGGCCAACGAGCCACCGTAGCTCAAAGTCATCGCCGAGGTTGGCACGTTCCACACCCCTGCCGCCGCCGCCACCAATGCATTGGCCGCCGCATGGTTGACATACGAGCTCAAGTCGCCCGGATCGGTAAAGTAATTCGGGCTGGTCGTGTACCACAGCACCGGAGTCCCAGCCGTCGCGGTGAAGTACGGCGGTCCGGTCACCCAGCGAAATCCGGCCGCCTGCGCTGCTCCAGCAAACGCAATTGTCAACAACGCCATCAGCAGCAGCCTGCGCGCAATCATCAGTCCATGCGCCACCAGCAATCGCAGCGAAACCCAGTACTGCGGCACCAGAAGGTGTGCTCCCAGCAGTCCGTTCCATCCGCCCCTTGCCACATCACTGTGCCGCATGAGTAGCCCTCTCCCAGCCGCGCATCATCCCCATCACGCTCGAGTAGGCCGCCACCTGCGACGCAGGAACTGAACCTGTAGCCGTAGTGCTCTGCGTCTGTGCCTGCGCGCTGACCTCTGTGCCGCTGCGATAGACCACTGGCCGAGAGACCCGCGTACCTACCCAGCGCAGGTCTACTACTCGACCATCCACGGTGGAAGTTCCGCTGGCACCTGCCGCTGCATTCCCGACCGTATCGACTCCCGCAATCTCATCTGCCGTCACGTTTGTCGCCGCCATACCTGCTCCGAGCTCACCGCGAATCGGAATCGCACCATCCATGCCTCCCACTGGCGAACTCAGCCCGGCCGCGCTGGGCGTGTGCAGCAGCATCAGGTATCGTTGTCCGACGACAAATGGCGTATCGCCGGCGGGCCAAAGTCCAGCCCACTCGCGCACTGTATACGTCGCACCGCTCACGCCACGCACAGCGTCCTGCACTGCAAACAAGATCTCTACAACTCCGGTCTGGCCGCCAACTCGGCGCACCTCCATCACCTGACCGGCAAAGATCACGCCAGCCAACTGCGTCATCTCACGTAGCGCTGTATTTGTACCCTGCAAAATCGCGTCGTTGTTCTGCGGAACCACGCTCTGCCCATCAGCAATCTGCTGTGCCACTGATTTCTGCGCGCAAGCAACCGACAAAATTACCGCAAGAGTGCACCCGGCTTTCCCTCTCCATTGCGATGCCATCTCCCACCTCCAACGTCATTCTGTCCTTCGTCAGGAGCCGTCGGAGCAAGCGATCTTGTTGTGTTTCCGCACATCTCTGTATCGGATTCATGCAACAATCCCGCCTCACTATACGTTGGTAATATGCCGTAGGTACCACTCAATTGGCATAGGCAATGAATCGTCTTGCCACCTTTGCTACTGCATTCGGCAAGACACTGGTTGGCCAGGAGATGCTGGCAAGACCAATGTCGGCACAACCAAGGCACAGTAAAACTCTCGCGCCAATTTCAGGCAGAATTCGTTTGTACGAGCGAAAGAGATCGCCGGGCAAGCAGCATCTTCTTTACAATCGTAACTATGGCAGAGATTGAAAAGAACGAGGGTCAGGGGCGATACACGCCTGCGGAGATTGAACCGAAGTGGCAGGCGCGCTGGGACAGCGATGTGTCGCTGTATGCGGCCGAGGGCAAGGACAGCACCAAGCCAAAGTTCTATTGCATCGAGATGCTGCCCTACCCCAGCGGGCAGTTGCACATGGGCCATGTGCGCAACTACGCCATCGGCGATGCGCTGGCGCGCTTCATGTGGATGCGTGGGCATAACGTGCTGCATCCGATGGGGTGGGATGCGTTTGGATTGCCAGCAGAAAACGCCGCCCTGAAGAACAACACGCCGCCTGCGGAGTGGACGTTGGCCAACATTGCAGCCATGCGTCAACAGATGCGGCGCATGGGCCTCAGTTACGACTGGGCAACTGAGGTTACCACCTGTCTGCCGGAATACTATCGCTGGAATCAGTGGTTCTTTCTGAAGATGTTTCAGGCCGGGCTGGCCTATCGCAAGAAGAGCAAGGTGAACTGGTGTCCCGAGTGCCAGACAGTGCTGGCCAACGAGCAGGTGGTCGATGGCAAGTGCTGGCGCCACGACGATACGCTCGTCGAACAGCGCGACCTGACGCAGTGGTTTCTGCGCATTACGAAGTACGCGGATGAGTTGCAAAGCGGACTGGACAAGTTGGAGGGCTGGCCGGAAAAAGTCCGCACCATGCAGCGCAACTGGATCGGGCGCAGCGAAGGGACGCTGGTTGATTTTGCAGTGAATGACTCTGTCGAAAAGATCAAGGTCTTCACCACGCGCGTCGATACTATTTTCGGCGCGACCAGCGTGCAGCTTGCGCCAGAGCACGCGGTAGCGAAGAGCTTTGCCGCGAGGGATGCGAAGCTCGCCGAACAGATCGATAAGATGCTGGCGCAGCAGAAGGCGGCGCACGAGGCGGGCGATCTGGGAGCGATCGAGAAGCACGGCGTGGCGACAGGACGATTCGCGGTGAATCCGTTTAGCGGCGAGCAGGTGCCGATCTGGGTTGCGAATTACATTCTGGCCGACTACGGCACCGGCGCGATCATGAGCGTACCCGCGCATGATGAGCGCGACTTCGAGTTTGCGGCCAAGTATGGCCTGGCAGTGCGGCGAGTTATTGTGCCGAAGTCTGCTGTGCAAGAAGAGCCTGCGCTGCCCTTTGTCTTGGAGGACGATGCGATCCTCGCCAACTCTGGCCAGTGGACGGGTGAGTCCTGCGTCGAGGCGCAGCAGAAGATGGCGGCGTTTGCCAAGGCCAATAGCTTCGGCGAGGCGACAACGACCTATCGCCTCAAGGATTGGGGGGTCAGTCGCCAGCGTTACTGGGGTACGCCGATCCCCATGGTCTATTGCACCAACGGTCATGAGGGCGTGGAGCCAGGAGGCGTCGTCCCACTGCCGGAGAGTGCCTTACCTGTGGTCTTGCCCGCGCAGGTGGAGATCACTCAGCAGGGCGGATCGCCGCTCGGGCGGGTGGAGAGCTTCGTCAATACGACCTGCCCGGTCTGCGGTGGGCCAGCGCTGCGAGAGACCGACACGATGGATACCTTTGTCGATTCGAGCTGGTACTTCTATCGCTACACGGATGCGAAGAGCACGACCGCGCCGTTTGATTCGGCGAAGGCGAACTACTGGTTCCCCATCGACCAGTACATCGGTGGCGTGGAGCACGCGATCCTGCATCTGATCTACTCGCGCTTCTGGACGAAGGTGATGCGCGATCTCGGATTGATCAAGAATGACGAGCCTGCGGCGCGTTTGTTTACCCAGGGGATGGTGATCAAAGATGGCGCAAAGATGTCGAAGTCCAAGGGCAACGTCGTCTCGCCAGACCTGATGATCGAGCGCT
>CAZPZL010000153.1:0-6555 GCA_964590925.1 uncultured Granulicella sp. | reverse complement strand
GAGCCGGTCCCGGCGATCCCGAGCAACTGACCCTACGCGCGCTGCGCCTCTTGCAGACCGCCGACGTAGTCCTGCCCGACGACCTTGTCTCGGACGAAGTTCTCGCACTGGCGTCGCCCTCGGCGCTCATCATTCCCGTCGGCAAACGCTGCGGCCAGCCGCGCATCACGCAGGAGGGAATTCACGCGTTGATGCTGGAGTACTCGAGCATGGGGCGCAGTGTCGTGCGCCTGAAGTCCGGGGACCCACTGGTCTTCGGTCGCGCGGGCGAGGAGATCGCCGCGCTCACCGAAGCCGCAATCCCATTCGAGATCGTCCCCGGCATCACCTCGGCCTTCGCCGCCGCCGCCCGACTGAAGACGCCGCTTACCGACCGCAGCTCGGCCTCGAAGCTGATCTTCGCCACCGCGCACCACGCAGCCGATAAATTAGAACTCACGCCGAAGTGGGAGGGCGCCTTTCCCAAGGACGCAACGCTGATCGTCTACATGCCGGGTCGCCACTTCCGCGCGCTCGCCGACGAGCTGATCGCCTCTGGAATCGCACCCGCAACCCCATGCGTCGCCGTCTCCAAGGCAACCGCGCCCGACGAGCGCGTCCACATCACCACTCTCGGCGCGCTCGACGACGAGGCCGTCGGCCCCGCGCCCGTGTTGCTCCTCATCGGCGATGCTATACAGCCTATTTGAGAGTGGCGCCCTCTACACCAGCTTGCGTCCCTCAATATCCAAGGCCACATGGTAGAGCGAGTCGCGCGTAGTTAGCGCTGCGCAACCATCGTCCAGAAACGCCAGCCCTACCAGATTGTTCCCCGCAACGGCAAGCGACGTCTCACGCTGTGGCGTAATCCGCACGATTCCCCGCTGCCCAGCGAGCGATGCGGCGACATAGAGGTTTCCGTCCACGTCGAACGCCAACCCCTGCGTCCGCCCCAGCCCTTGATAAAAGACCGAAGTCATCCCATCGCGGTCGATGGCGTAGATTGCCTGATTGCTAGAGGTCGTCGGCCCGCTAACAAACAGCGTACCGGCGTCGTTGAAGGCTAGGTGGTAGGCGGCCATGCTAGGCTCCAACGTAGCGTAGACAAAAATCTCGCGGTCACCCAACTCTCCACCAGTTTGTTCACTGCCCATCTGCCCACCACCGGCCAAACTGCGGGCCAGTGTCGCGCCCCGTTCCGGACCGACCTTGAATATCGTTCCCGTCCGGTCGCCGACGAAGAGATTTCCGTCGCGGTCGAAAGCCAGACCAGTCGCAATCCCCATCCCGGTCGCATAGGTGGTCACCGCGCCTGTGGGTGAGATGCGATAGACCGTTCCCTCGGCCCGCGAACTGACGTATAAAAATCCATCCGCGCCAAAGGCCAGCCCGGTTGCATTGAGAATTCCGCGCACAAATGGCCTCACCTCAAAGTCCCTCGCCACCGAGAAGACCGAGACCGGCACACTCTGTCCACGCGCTCCGGAAACTGTTGTGTAAACAGTGCCCTTGGCGTCGACTACGGGATTTGCCACCGGATGCAGGCCGTCGGCCATCGTCACAGCCACGCGCAGCTCCAGCGCATTGCTGGCCGCGCCCCCGCGCGCCAGCACCACATCGCCGGTAATGGTGCCCGCGTTCACGCGAATGACCGCACGATCCGCGCGACTCAGAGCCACCGCAGCGGGCGTCTCGCCCACGGTAACACGAGGCAACACTGTCTCGGCTCCCTGCAAGGCCACCCCACGCAGTTCGACCACGCCAGCCGGCATCGCCACCGACGGCGTCAGCGAGAGCAGACGCAGCCCATCCGCCTTTACACCCCGAGTTCCACCAGTGCTCGCTATCGGCATCTCCCCCTCAGCCTAGCCCGTGCCAAGCCCCAGCGCAAGCTAGATCCACCGAGCCAATACCAACCCCACTCCCAGAGCCAGCAGACCCGCCGCTACATCGTCCATCATGATCCCTGTCCCCTCCGGCAGCGCTTCGAATCGGCGGATCGGCCAAGGCTTCCAGATGTCGAAGAGCCGAAATATAGCCAACGCCAATGTCGCATGTTGCCAGTCGGGCCGCATCAAGATCAGCGCAATCCACTGCCCCGCGACCTCGTCGATAACGACAAATCCCGGATCTTCGTGCCCCGACTCGCGAGCCACAATCGTCGAAGCCGGTATCCCGATCAAGGTGACGACCAGTGCCGCAACGGCAGTCGTCACGGCCAACTCAACGCGCCCCAGCGCGAAGCAGTGCGCCGCCGCGTACCAGAGCAGCACAGCCGCCACCGAGCCATAAGTCCCCGGCCCAGGTTTCATCCTCCCTGCACCAAACCAAGTCGCCAGCACCCAGGCCCAGCGCGTCTTGTTTGCACTCTCCGGCCCGACAATTCCCTTCCCGTGCGTCATCAATCTCCGTCCCCGCCGCCGCTCGATACCGAGCGATCGCGCAACCCCTCCAACTCGTCCAGTAGTTCAGGATCGTGCATTGGCGAACTAATGACGTACCCCCCGCTCGCCCACTTGCCCAGATCGATCACTCGACACCGATCCGAGCAGAACGGAAAATCCTCGCTTCCCGCCAACACAATCGTCCGACAGGACGGACAACGCAATGTCTTCACCCTCTTAGCCATACCCTCATCCCAAAATCAGCGCCAATTCCAACATTGTTATCATATCTTCAGACCAACCAAGGAGGCCTATCATGAAGCACATAGAATACGACCTCGTCCACTGCTTTCGAGCCAAGCAGTAAACGCCGCAGAGGATTCCCCTCAGAGACAAACGTCAAACGCGGTCTACGCACCGTACATGGCGAGAAGGATCTCTACGAAAAACTGGGGCGCAACGATCCCTGCCCATGCGGCTCCACGAAGAGCTTTCAAACGATACTGCATGAAGTCGGGCCGATTCGACGGCTGCAACCGCCACTACTTCTTTCAGAGATTGACCGCAACGCAAGCCGGTGCCACCCCACATCCCGATATTGAGATGTGGGGTGACAGCCCTATTTCTGGGTATACAGCAGGTCTTTGATCGCCTTGCGCCGCTCGGCATTGGTCTCGCGCGAGATCTTCAGATCAACCGCATCCCTGCGCTCCTTGCCGACCGGCTCCTCGGCCTCCGGCGCGCTGCACTGTGGACAACGATTGGCAAAGCCAGGCTTGTCCGGCTTCAGCTCGAACTCCTCATCGCACACCACGCAAACTTTGATTGGAAATGGCATCCTAACCTCCATAATACGACGCTCGCCGCGCTTGCATAAAATACCACCCCCCGGCTACGGAGCGTTAGACGTATTCGCGGAAGAGCTCTTCAGAGGGCGCGGGGATGACGCCGCGCGAGACCAGCATTCCCTCTTCGGCGGCGGCCTTCGATCCAGCCTCGACGGCGGCCTGTACGCTTGATACATCGCCCGCCATCAGAACGAATCCTTTCCCGCCCAGCGCCATTGCAAGATGCACGCGCAGCAGAACGACGTTCGCGGACTTCACGGCAACGTCGGCAGCGTCGATGATGCTGGCCGCGGAAAAGGTCTCGATGACACCGATCGAGCGCAGATCCTTGTGGTTGATCTCCACCGACTGCGAAATAGCCTTCAACACAGAGGGATGAACGCGCGCGATCTGGCGGCGCTCGATCAGCGACGAGCCAGCGGCGGCTCCGCCCGCTTCGATTGCAGTCGTAACCGAGGCCACATCGCCAGCGATGGCGATGAGAAACTTTCCCGAACAGATGGAGCGCGCCAGCAGTAGCTGAACCGACGCAGCCTTCAACATCGTGTCCTCGACCAAGAATCCAGTGGCAACACTAGAGAGTTCGATGAGTCCTATCGATTTAATTTCAGCCACGAGATGGGCTCCTTCCAAGCTTCGTACAAAGTGTCGAGTTTATCTGAACGCTACGCCTCTATGACTACCGAGTCGTGCGTAAGCCGCACCGTGCCGCTGATGCTGGCGTGAATGCGCGCGCCTAGCTTGCCTGCATCCGGTTCAGCGACGAGATCGCCTGGCTTCAGTCGCTGTCCGTTCTTGACCACGGCAATCGAGGGCGCGCCTGCGTGCTGCTTCAGCGGCAACGAGACGCGCTTTGGTGCAAAGTTGTGATCGACCAGCGGGCCGACGTTGTTGAACTCCGAGAGGCCAAGGCGGGAGATCAAGCGCCCCATGGGGACGCGGCGAAAGTCGGCCATCGGATGCGGCGTTACCGACTCCGGCGTACCGGCGAAGAACAGACCATTCTCCCGCGCCGCTGACTTCAACTGCACGCACACGTTCTTCGGGTCGAGATCCTCGGGACAAGCGTACATGCTGCACAGATTGCACTCGCAACAGTAGAGCGTGCCCGCAATAATCTCCGCCGGGCTGGGGCTGAAGCCCAGCGACTGCATCGCACGATGTGGCTGAATCGGATGGCCCAGCAGATAGCGCGGGCAAAATTCCGTACAGAAGCGACACTGGTCGCAGGCTGAACGACCAACCCGCGCTATCACAGGCCACTTCGCAGCATGACGCTGAATCAATTTGTGCAAGGAAGGAAGAACAACGATTCCGCCGGTGGTCTTGGTAACGGGAACGTCGAGGCCCGCAGCAGGCCGCGCCATCATCACACCGCCCAATAGGACGCTGAAGTCATCGACCGTCGCGCCACCGGCAGCGGCGATCACCTCTCCGATGGTTATGCCGACGGGTACGCGCAGCGTGATCGGATTGCGCACAGCTCCCACAACGCTCAGATACTTCTGCGTCACCGGCTCGCTCAGGCCAATGTTCATCAGGGTCTCGACGTTGGCGACCATCGCATTGACATCCTTCGGCAGGCCACCGGGAGGAATCACGCGACCCGTGACCAGATGCACCAGAATGAATTCGTCGCCAGCCGGATAGACATCCGGCAGCGGAGCCACGCGGATGTTCTTCGGAGCCTGCTGTTCGAGCGCGGCTATGATGTCCTTGTATTTTTCCTTGATGCCGATGACACCCTCGGGCGCACCAACCATCTCCATCGCAAGGCTCATGCCGCGTAGAAATGGCTCGGAGAGATGGTGCAGCAGCTCCTTGTCCTTGTGCAGCAGCGGCTCACACTCGGCCGCGTTGGCGATGACCAACGGCACGCGCGTTCCCAGCTTGACAGCAGTGGGAAAGCCTCCACCGCCTGCACCTACAATGCCCAACTCGCCGACTCGTGCAATTGTCATCGGCGCATGGCTCTTTATTGTCACAATGCTCCGCGACAGAGATGGATCTGCTGTCATCTGAAAAACCCTCAAAGTCTTTCAGTATCTGATTGACTTTGACATTCAATATACGATATGGTGTTATTGCAGTCAATAACAATCAAAGTCCGTCAAGTCAGACAGAGATTGCTTTGACATTGAAGCTTGAGACAATAACCAAAGCAATAATAACGGTTATGACTATGAGTAATTTTCGTAGCAATAAATAGGTTTGCACCACGGAAGTAGCCAGATCGCATCCCGATGAAATGTCTCATCCCCAATATCGGTAGCACTTCGTTCAAGTATCGCGTCTTGAATATGCCGGACGAGTCTGTATTGGCCAATGGCCGTGTGGAACGGATTGGCCAGCCCGGCGGCGACTGTCCCGACTACCCAACGGCGATACGCAAGTGTATCGACGATGTCGTCGGCCCGGGCAAGGCGCTCAAGAGCCTCTCGGAGATCGAAGCCATCGGCTTCAAGGTTGTACATCCCGGCCCTTTGGCTGGCCCGCGTTTGGTAGACAATGAGTTACTGGCGCAAATGGACGATTTCTCCTTTTTCGCTCCCGCGCACAACCCTCCTTACATCGCTGCCATGAAGGCTTTTCGCGACGAGCTTCCCAACGTACCACTGGTTGCGGTATTCGAGATCACTCCATACGAAAGACTCAGCGAGGCGGCAACGACCTACGCGGTTCCCTACCAGTGGCGCACTGAATACGGCATCCGTCGCTATGGATTCCATGGTGCGAGCCATCGCTCGGCCAGTGAAAATATAGTCAGGAAATTCAATAAAGCAGGGCTGCGACATATCTCTTGCCATCTTGGTGGAAGCTCCAGCATCGCGGCCTTTCGCAACGGCGTTGCGGTAGACACCAGCTTTGGAACGTCGCCGCAGTCGGGTCTGCCGCAGAACAACCGCGTCGGCGACATTGATTCGTTTGCCGTACTTTATATGATGAAAAAACTCAACATCGGCCCGGATGAGATGGCAAAGCTGCTTGGCAGCCAGTCTGGACTCGCCGGAATCAGCGGCACCAGCGGCGACATGCGTGACATGGAAGAGGCAGCTGCAAAGGGCGATCATCGCTCACGACTTGCGATGGATGTCTACTGGCGCGCGATTCGCCACTATATCGGCGCGTTTATGGTCGAGTTGGGCGGAGTCGATGTCATCAGCTTCTCCGGCGGCATCGGCGAGAACAGCCCGGAGACGCGGGCGGCGGTTTGCAGCAACCTGACCGGATTCGGTATCGAGATCGATGAAGCGATCAATAGCAAGGCACGCACGGCGCAGACTCCCTCAACCAATAATTCGGTTGTTAAAATATTGATTATTCCTGCGGATGAAGAGAGCGTG
>CAZPZL010000152.1:1975-6566 GCA_964590925.1 uncultured Granulicella sp. | reverse complement strand
GCTGGATCGACCGACGAGGCGCAGGAGGCCATCGGCATCCAGCTCGCTAAACAGGTGCGCGATTACCTCAAGCTTGGTGTGGTGCAGTGCGCCGTCAACCTTCCCTCACTCACCCACGAGGAGTACGTTGAGGCTGCGCCTTACATCGACATGGCAGAACGACTCGGCCTCTTCCTCTCCCACGCCACGCCGGGAAACTTGGAGCGCATCCAGATCACCTATGGCGGTCGACTCGCGCAGGGTAAGACGGATCTGATTCGCAACGCTGCGCTGGTCGGCGTCCTCGCCAACACCGAGGGCGACTCCGAGCAGTCTGCCAGTGCCAATCGCATCAATGCGGCAGCGCTCGCCGAGGAGCGTGGAATCCGCATCCAAGAGGAGAAGAAGGAGGCAACCAGCGGCGGTGCGGGCAGCACGCTGAAGCTCGTCCTGCACTCATCGGATGGGGATGTCAGCGCCTCGGCCACTGTGCTGCATGGCAACTCGCCACGCCTGCTCACCTACGATGGCATCGACATCGAAGCTGCGCTGCAAGGCACTCTGCTCGTCTTCCGCAACCACGACATCCCCGGCGTCATTGGCCGCATCGGCACCATTCTCGGCGAACACTCAATCAACATCGCGAACTTCGCTCTCGGCCGCTCTGTCCGTTCGCAGCGCATCCCGCAGGGTCAAGCCCTCGCCGTTATTCAGATCGACGTAAAGAGTCCGAGTGACGTAACCGCCGCCATCGAAGCACTGCTCAAGGTCGAGGCAATCGTCAGCGTTCGCCTCGTCGATCTGGGCAAGTTGT
Source organism: uncultured Granulicella sp. (assembly GCA_964590925.1). GTDB lineage: Bacteria > Acidobacteriota > Terriglobia > Terriglobales > Acidobacteriaceae > Edaphobacter. The sequence continues at coordinate 5,773 of CAZPZL010000152.1, read as the reverse complement.
AAGCGTTCATCAATCGGCAGCTCGGACGGTTACAAGTACCCTTCGAGTTCCATAAACAGAGACTCTGGCTGTTACAAATTGCCATAATTTGTAACAGCCAGTCTTGCAATATTGGAAATCACTACAGAATTTTTCTGAATCGCTATCAGCCGTTTTGTCTTTCTGCAGCGAAGCGAGAAATTTGCTTTTGCTTGTTGCGCGACAATCTACCCTTTTACGCGAAGCGCATCTAAATTCAAAGCTGTTTGTCACAAAGGAAATCGCCATGCCGCTCTATGAATACGAATGCAAGCAGTGCCACAATCACACGGAAAAGATACAGAAGTTCTCCGATGCAGAGATCACCGAATGCCCAAACTGCGGAGGCATGTTGGAGCGTGTCATCTCCGCTGCGGCCATCTCCTTCAAGGGCGGCGGATGGTACAAGGACGGCTACAGCCACGCCAAGAAAAAAACCTCCACAGAGTCCTCCCCCTGCAGCTCCTGCCCCAAGGCCACATCAGACGCAGGCTGCGCCGCCGCTGCCGCACCTGCCGCCGCATCCAGCTCCGGCACAAATTAGCGCGCAAATCAGACGAGTCATTCTGTCTCTGAGCCAAGCGAATGGGCAAGAATCCCCGCATTTAGTTCGCTGCACTCCGGCTTAGTCCTCTGTGCAGCCAAACAATACGAGGGACGGATTCGCTCCGCCCCTCATTCTTTCTCTTTGATTCGTCCCGACCTACCCCTGTGCATCCAGCTTGCGAACGACCAGTTCGTTCAGCAGCGTCGGATTCGCCTGCCCCTTCGACAGTCGCATCACATTGCCCACAAAGAACGCCGCAACTGTCTTCTTGCCGCCCACGTACTGCGCCACCTGCTTGGGGTTGGCTGCAATGACCTCGTCGATCATCGCCTCGATTGCGCCTGCGTCGGAGATCTGCTGCGGCTTGTCGCGTCTGTATATTTCGCCAAAGTCCGTGCCTTCGGCGAAGCAGGCATCCAGCAACTGCTTCAGCATCTTGCTCGACAGTTCGCCCGACTCCGCCAAGTCCGCCGCCTGCACAATCCCCTTCAGCGTGACCGGCGACTGCTCCAGCTCCAACCCCGCCGCCTTCAGTCGCCCCGTCAGCTCGCTGGTAATCAGCGATACGACTCGCTTGGGACTCTTGGCCTTCTTCGCCGCCGCCTCAAAGCTGTCGGCAAAGGCCCGCGTCGCCGTCAGCGTCATTGCGTCCTGCTGGTTGATGTCATACTCGGCGATCATGCGCGCGCGCCGCGCCTCGGGCAGTTCTGGCAGAGCCTTCAGTATCTCGCGCTGCCATGCCTCACCGACCACCAGTGGCGGCAGATCCGGCTCGGGAAAGTAGCGATAGTCGTGCGCCTGTTCCTTTGAGCGCATGGAGTAGGTACGCCCCTCGGCGTTGTTCCACAGCCGCGACTCCTGCCGCACCTTTCCGCCGCCCTCGATCAACTCCACCTGCCGCTCAATCTCGTACTCCAGCGCCGCGCGAATATAGCGAAAGCTGTTGACGTTCTTCACCTCGGCGCGTGTGCCGAACTTCTCGGCGCCCTTCAGCATCACGCTGACGTTGGCATCGCATCGCAGACTGCCCTCTTCCATGTTGCAGTCGCTCACGCCGCAGTACAGCAGAATCTCTTTGAGCCGCGTCAGGTACTCGAAGGCCTCGTCCGGCGTGCGCAGATCCGGCTCGCTGACAATCTCCACCAGTGGCGTTCCGCAGCGGTTCAGATCGATGTACGTCCGCGTCACCGAGTCGGCAAATCCATCGTGAACGCTCTTGCCAGCGTCCTCCTCCATATGCAGCCGCGTGATTCCGATGCGCTTGGTAATCGCCGCGCCTGCTGCGTCAAACGCGGGAATGTCGATCCAGCCATTCTCCGCAATCGGCCGGTCGAACTGCGAGATCTGGTAGCCCTTGGGCAGGTCGGGATAGAAATAATTCTTGCGCGAGAAGATGCTCGTCTCCCGAATCTCGCAGTTGATCGCCTTGGCCGCCAGCACAGCCAACTCGACCGCGCGGCGATTCAGCACCGGCAGTGATCCCGGCAACCCGAGGCAAGACGGGCAGACGTGCGTATTCGGCTCGCCACCGTAACGGTTGACGCAGCCGCAGAAGGCCTTGGTTGCAGTCAACAGCTGTACATGAACCTCCAGCCCAATCACAGGCTGGTACTTGGCATAAATCTCTGGCGTTAGTGCAGTCATCGTTCCCATATTCTAATTGTCTAAAAGGCTAATACTTGTTATATTTGCGTTCTTTGTCAGCAGAATCCCCGGGCCGGGAATCTGTATTGTCGCCCCCGTGCTGTCCACCCAAGAAGCCTGTTCCATATACACCGAGCAGTCGTCCGCAGAATCGGAGTAGTACGTCAGCAACCCCAGAATGCTTCGTCCATCCGCCAGTTCAACCTGTACGACTTGAACCGCCTTCGCCTCTTTCTGAAAGATGTCGTTCCATATCGAGCGGCGGGTCGTACGTTCCGTCAGCTTCAGTTTTCGAAATATCCAGTTCCCATCCAGATTAATGTAGGACACGCCTACAAGCGAAAAGACAAAAGTGATTGCAGCCAGCCCAAGCAATCGACTCGAATGCCAGACAATGGTTGCATCAGTTGCTGGTGGCTTCGGTGGAACTACATCGAACGGCAATGCTCCGTGCGTGAGTAAAACAAAGGCCGCATAGATCAGAATGCTGTATAAACAAGCCTCTATAGCCTTGTCGAAATCGGTCTGTGGGCCGCGCAAAGCGAGCAATTGTAAAATGTATGCCGCCGCAAATCCCGGAAGCAGGATCAGTAAGATCTGCAACGCGACCAGACTGGTTGGCATCGACTATCCCTTCGCTTGACCTGGAGCCGGAATCTTCACAGCAGCAGGCATCTTGATCGTCTGCTTCGCCTGCGGCTTGACTGAGGCCGTCTTCCCTAGCTGTCCTGCCGACTTTCTATTCTGATTCAAATAGGGCATTTGATCTCCTTCCGAGCATTCGTGCAATGCTCCTCTCTTCAGCATACAACGTCCCCCTCATCGAATCGCGCTGAACAGATGCCGGTTGGGGATACCTCTGTCAGTCGTCCGGTGAAATCTGCTCGCCGTGTTTACCAGAGCGCAATCCCAACTTTCATATCCCGGCGTTCGTGCCTTGTTCACCGACGTCGAATAACTCGCCAGTTCGCGCTACATCACACTCCGAGTTCCGCGCGAATCGCATCAGCAATGGCAGCCGAGTGCAACTTCATCAGCGGTTCAGACTCCGCCTCGATCATCACCCGCGCCAGCGCCTCGGTGCCGGAGTAGCGAATCACCACGCGGCCCGAGTCAGCCAGTTCCCGTTCGGCGGCGGCGATGGCAGCGGCGACCGTCGGGATCCCCTCCAGCGGCCTCTTCTCGCGCACCTTCACATTCACGATCACCTGCGGAAAGGTCTTCAGGTCGGCGGTCAACTGCGCCAGCGTCTTGCCACTGCGGTGAACAATGTCGAGTACAAGCAGCGCCGTCAACAGCCCGTCGCCGGTTGTAGAGTGGCCGGAAAACAAGATGTGCCCGGACTGCTCCCCGCCCAGCGATGCGCCGGTCGCCTGCATCTGCTCCAGCACATATTTGTCCCCCACCGGTGCGCGCAGCATCTTGATGCCGGAGCGTTTCAGCGCGGCCTCCAGCCCCATATTCGACATCGTCGTGGCGACGACGGTGGAGTTGGCGAGCAGTCCGCGCGCGGCCATGTCTCGCGCCGCCAGCAGCAACACCGCATCGCCATTGACGACCTTGCCGTTCTCGTCGGCCAGCATCACGCG
>CAZPZL010000152.1:0-1965 GCA_964590925.1 uncultured Granulicella sp. | reverse complement strand
GTCGCCGTCGAAGGTGATACCGAGTGTCGCTTTCTGTGCGACCACCTCCGCGGCCACAATCTCCGGGTGCAACGCGCCGCAGTCTAGGTTGATATTGCGGCCCGTGGGGCTGACGTGCGAGAGGATCACCTCGCCGCCGCCGTTAGCGTTGAGCGCGGCAAAGACCTCGGGCGCGACAGAATAGGCTGCACCATTGGCGCAGTCGACAACCACGCGGTGGCCATTGAGCGAGAGACCTGGAACCGCCGCCAGCAGAAACTGCGCATACTCAGCCCGGTCGGCCTCGTTGACCAGCGGAGAAACCTTGAGAGTTTCGGGCGACGATTCGTGGGTAGAGGCGGCAAGCTGAACGAATATCTCGTCCTCAATCGCCAGCTCGGTTGCGTCAGCCAGCTTGTAGCCGTCCGGCCCAAACAGCTTAATGCCATTGTCCTGCCATGGATTGTGCGAGGCGGAAATGACGACTCCTGCACCGAATCCGTGCGTGCGCGTCAGTAGTGCGATTGCCGGCGTTGGGATCACGCCTGCGCTCTCGACCGTCGCTCCACCCGCTGTCAGTCCCGCCGTCAGCGTGGCCGCAATCCAATCCGACGACTCGCGCGAATCCTGCCCGATGAGGATGCGCGGCGCGGCACCCAGATGATGGGCCAACGCGAGACCAACCGCGTAAATCGTGGCGGGTTCCAGCGGGGATTGTCCTGCGACGCCACGAATGCCGTCGGTTCCAAATAGCTTCTTCATTATTAAGTCTCCCTAGAAAGAGTACCTCAGCGGTGTCCTGCTTACGAGACGCTCTATTCCGAAAGGGAGAACTCGCGGCTCAGTCAGGATGACAGTAGGTGGTTGACATTTGCGTAAGTCCATCCAGGAACACTTCAATGTAAGCTGACAAGCACAAGAAGTGGAGAATCCAGATGGTCAAGCATGCCAGCACGGAGCGCTTCCTGTATCACTGTAGGCCGACTTGCTTGTCATTCCGCAGCGAAGCGGAGGAATCTGCTTTTACTCATTGCTTGTCGAAATACACCATTACCGGAATCGCTCTCGATTGCAAGACTCCTCAGTACATACGGGCAGATTCTGTGATCTGGCGCGGCTTTCGAAGTCAGGGCTGTGTACGGTGGCTTGGGCCATCTTATGGACGCCGCAATGCAGGATGATGTAGCCATTCTGATCATTAAACACAAGTGAAGGGAAACAATCCCCGCATTTTGCTTGCGCACGATACATTACACCAACGCTGTAGATACTCTATGCGAGCGTGATAGCTGCATCGCCGAGATGCTGGCGCAGAAGCCGCTCTATCAGCAATAGCAGCGTCTCGCCGGTCTTGGGAAGGACAAATGCAGCGTCCTCGCTCCAGTCCAATTTAAAGCTGGTCGACTCGGCCGAGATCCAGATCTGTCGGACCGGAGTGTTGGGCGTGATGACAAACTTGCTCGATTCGTCAGCGAAGAGGATGTTCATGACACCGTTGTTGTCTTCGAACTCGAAGAGACCGCTGGCCTCTTCGGCGACGATGAGGGCTTGTTTCAGGCGATCAAGGGCGAGGTCGGCTGCGCGGCGAAATGTGGCTTCATCTATCATGTCTCCAGTGTAGCCGGCCGCAAAGAAGATGGGCTAGATCGAGGTGCGCTGGCGGTCTGTAGCCCAGCGACGAGTGTGGCCGGATGGTGTTGTAGTGGACGCGCCAGCGTTCGGCCAGCACGCGCAGTTCTTTCATCGAGTAGAAAATCTCCCCGTTCAAAAACTCATCGCGTAACTTTGAGTTGAAGCTCTCGCAGAAGCCGTTCTCCCACGGCGAACCAGGTTCGATATAGGCCGTCTGTGCTCCCGTCGCTGCTAACCACTTACGCAGATCCTTGGCCACGAACTTCGGTCCGTTATCGGAGCGTAGATGCTCAGGGACTCCTTTCATCACCATCACATTGGCCAGCGCGTCGATCACTCTCGAACTCGGCCAAC
>CAZPZL010000151.1:0-6606 GCA_964590925.1 uncultured Granulicella sp. | reverse complement strand
TGGGATGGCATCCGCAGGTGAGCTGGCCCCACTCGCGGTCCGGTCCGTGGACCAGATCAGCCCAGTCGGAGAAGGTGGACATGAACGAGATGGGGAACCAGTCGCGTGTGGGTTCGCCGAGGCCGGTCTGGTTCTTGACGTCGTGCGCCATGTGCGAGAGTGTGTAGCGCTGCGCAATGCGGCGCTCGTCGCTGATGGCCTCGTCGCGGCCAGTGAAGCTGACCGGCTGGAAGCTGAGGAAATGGATTATCTTCGGATTGTCCAGCGCGAACTGGATGATGCGACCCACCTGCTCGTTGTTAATGCCGTTGACGATGGTGGTGACAGGGACGATGTCGATGCCTGCCTCGTGCAGGTTATGGATGGCCTGTAGCTTTACGTCGAAAGCATTGCCGACCTTGCGGTGCGAATTGGCCGCGTTGCCAATACCGTCGAACTGAAGATAGACGTATCGGAGGCCAGCCTCGTAGGATGCGCGGCAGAACTCCTTGGACTTGGCGAACTCGATGCCGTTGCTGGCCGCCTGTACGCTGGTGTAGCCGACCTTGCGCGAGTAGGAGATGGCGTCGAGGAAGTACGGCGAGAGGGTCGGCTCGCCGCCAGAAAACTGCACGCTCATCTGCCGCTTGGGCTTGATGGTGACTGCGTTGTCGAGCATGGTGGTGATGTCTTCCCAGCTCAGTTCATGCACGAAGCCGACCTGATTGGCGTCCATAAAGCAGGGGTCGCACATCATGTTGCAGCGGTTAGTGAGGTCAATCGTAAGGACCGCACCGCGCCCGTGGGTGAGCGTCGAGGTGCCGTGGTTGTGCAGCTTCTCGTCGTTGTGGGCGCGAATGTCGCGACCGGGGAAGACCTCTTCGAGATGGCGCATGAAAGCGGGGTCGATGGACATCACGTCCTCGAAGTGGCCATGAATCGGGCAGTCCTTGACCATCAGGATCTGGCCGTCACGCTCGATGATCTGCGCCTTCAGCTCGCCGACTTTTTCGTTCAGTAAGATCTCATGCGGCAGCTTACCGTCAACGATCTGCTGGCGAATCTCTGGCAGACACTTGGGACATAGAGAGTCTGTAGTGCGCGGCCAGCCTAGCGGGGGCTTCTCCTTCTCGTAGCTCTTCTGCAAAGGTTTATCGCTCCACTTGGGGGTGAAGCTGGGAGCGTCGCCAGCCAGCGTGTTCAGGTTGCTGTAGACGAACCATCCGGCCTTGGCGGCCTGGACTAGAGCGCGTTCCATCAACTTTGCAGGCTTCTTTGTGGGCGTGGCCAAAACGGATGATGCCATAGGGGTCAATCTCCTTGAATAAAATTGTTGGGACAGGGCCTGGGCCTACACGTCCGGTTGTTCTTGTCCTACTGCGGGGTCGCTAATCGTCCTGCCGCTGCATTGCTAATTATTTTTCTACTGCATTGCTAATTATTCTCCGGCTGTATTGCTACAAATCTTGCCGCAATCGCCAAAATCCTGCCGCAATCGCACTGGCGCAAGATCCATCCGACTCTTGCCGCTCTCGACCGATCTTTGCCGAGTCATGGCTCAGTGCTGTTGCCGGGACGATATGCGTGCCAGCATCGAATTCATGCCATGTTCTACATTACGCAGGTAATGGCAGGATCGGAAGTATCAAATAGTGAACGGCAAGATTCTGCATTGAATGGGGATAAGATGCGGTGAATGGAACGCAGAATTACGCCCGGCAGACGCTACGATTCGACGCCGAGAGTGTGCGAAGTTTAAATTTGGATCAGAAGAAGAGGATAAAACAGGAAAAAGATACAGCTCGCAGAGAAAGGCGCATGGAAGGATCCGAGCGATTCATCTGGAGCGGGAGACGGGGATCGAACCCGCAACCAACGGCTTGGGAAGCCGCTACTCTACCATTGAGCTACTCCCGCTTCAGACAGAATTATACCTCGCAGGATAGGCGCTACGAAATCACATACCTTAGGCAGGCACAGGATGCACACAAATCTACAACTCGTAGTAACTAGCATTCATTAATCTGCTATAGTTTGCCCGAACGTATCTCGCCAAAACACAGGGAAGACCCGACTGAAAGGAATAGAAAACCAGCGCCAAATGCTATCCAGCAGGGAGCGGACGCACCTCGGCACGGGCGAAAATAGCGAAGCAGAAGTACGCCAGCAACAAGATTGCAGAAACCCCAGATGACGTTGCTACGGGTGAGGACTCGCCCACGCCGGGCGGCTTGGCGAAGAGCGACTGGAACGGTGCGCCGCTGACGCCTTGCACAAAGTGGGGAACACCGCTGGCTAGAAGTGCTCCGCTCAAAAACTCCAGCAGATAAAAGAGTGCATCGTAGACCATCCTTCCTTACGCAAACGGTACTCTATTGCGGCTTGGATACGGTCTTTACGGCAACTTTGGTGACGACTGGGGCGTCGATTCCGGCCTCTGGCACAGCGGCGTCGCCCAACTCCAGCGAGAGTTGCTGTGCGCGTCCGTAGCTGTCGTAGGCGCGCACAATTCTCTGCACTAGATGATGTCGCACCACATCAACGTCTTCGAAGTGGCAGAAGCTGATGCCTTCCACGCCGTCCAACACCTGTAGCGCCTCCAACAGGCCGGAGCGCTTCGGGTTGGGCAGGTCAATCTGCGTCAGGTCGCCGGTGATGACCGCCTTGGAGCCGTTGCCCATGCGGGTGACGAACATCTTCATCTGCTCATTGGTGGTGTTCTGCGCCTCGTCCATGATGATGAAGGCGTCGTTCAGAGTGCGTCCGCGCATGAAGGCCAGCGGCGCCACCTCGATGACGTTGCGCTCCAGCAGCTTATCGACCTTGTCCTGATCGAGCAGATCATAAAGTGCGTCATATAGTGGTCGCAGATACGGATCGACCTTCTCCTGTAAGCTGCCGGGAAGGAAGCCCAGCCGTTCGCCCGCCTCCACCGCTGGACGAACGAGGATGATGCGGCTAACGCGCTTGGCCATCAGCGAGGAGACGGCCATGGCGACGGCGAGATAGGTCTTGCCGGTGCCGGCCGGGCCGATGCCGAAGGTCATGTCGCCCTGCTCGATGGCCTCGACGTATTTGCGCTGGTTGGGCGAGCGCGGCTGCACCATGCGCTTGACGCCGGTCGAGCGCTGCTTGCCGGAGTCGACCAACGACTTCAGCGATACGTTGGGGTCGGCAATTACCAGCCGCAGCATCCCCTTCAACTCACCGTTGTGCAGCGTCACGCCTGACTTTCGTAACGCCTCGTAGTCGGCAAAGATGCGCTCCACCATCTCCACGCCCTCGGGCACTCCAGTGACCTCGATTGCATCTGAGCGGAGGTCGATTGTGACCTGTAGCCCGTCCTCCATTAGCCGAAGATTTTCATCGCAAGTCCCGTACAGGGGCTCAATGCCAGGCGTAATCTCGAGGGATTTTTTGATCAAGTGTTTTTCTGACCTCCGTCAGGACCAACAGGGTTGACTGCACCAAAGTCTGGGACGCGGGACTGTAGGGATTTTCGACGCTGTAAATAGTTTCCGCGATGCAGAAAGTTTCTGCAAAGTGGGTGGATCGGTGTGGGGAGCGGGCTGCGGCAAGAGCGCAAGAAGTGGGCATCACAGCGGATCATCTGTGGCCTTGCAATCGGATTGGCGAGGGTTGCCAATAGTTTGCCGAAGTTGAGGCAAGAGTAGATCGCACCCCACGCCGCGTCAAGTCAATTTTCGGATTTATTTTGCACCATACTTGATGCAGCGCAGAGATTGGCTTACTTCTGCCGTAAGGTCGCGTCCAACCCGTAGAATTATCAGCCGAAGGGATTTTCCCGCCATGTGGACGCGCGCACCGCACGACTCGACCTCTCGCTGTTGCAGCTTCGCTTCTGGAACCATCCCGATCCTAGCAGTGGCTTTGTTCGCACTCGCCTCGCTCCTCACACTCTCCTTCGCCGCAATTCCCGCCCCCTGCCAGTCCGCGTCACAAGCGGCAACCGCACCAACACTCCCGCTCCCGCTGGCCTTCGATGTTGCCTCTGTTCGACTTTCCGCTTCAAATGGCCCTCGTCCCTATATCAATGATCTTCCATCGAACCGATTTACTGCCACAAACTATCCTCTTTTCAACTTGATTCGGATCGCTTACGGAGCAACTGGAAATAATAGAATCACAGCGCCCGAATGGCTTTTCGATACGCATTACGATATCAATGCGCAGATCGACGGCAATACTAAACTCACGCACGAGCAGATGATGCCGCTTCTCAGGCAATTGTTGGAGGAGCGATTTCACTTGGTTGTACATCACGAGGAGAAGGATGTTTCTGGCTATGCGTTAGTGGTGGCAAAGGGAGGGCCAAAGCTAAATCCGACCAAAGGCGCTAAACAGTATGGTTATTTTTTGTCCAACGAATTGCGATTTCAGAATGTGTCGATCAAGGAGATTGCCGCAATGCTTGGGGGGGCGGCTGGGGGGGCTGGAATCGATAAGACAGGCATCACGGGCAACTACGATATCGATTTGAAATTCGCGTCTGCCAACGCGCGTGAAGGTAGTGCGGATGCGGCTTTGCCCGACCTCTTCACCGCTGTGCAGGAGCAGCTTGGGTTGAAGTTGGTGCCGCAGAAGATCCCCGTCGACTTCCTCATCGTCGACCATGTCGATAGGACGCCCACGGAGAATTAGGCTGCTCCCGCAATGGTCTATGCCGTAGTAGAAGGAGAACAGCAGATTCCTCCGCTGCGCTACGGAATGACAAATAATCTGGGCTGAATAAATTTGTGAACCACTCTGGACTCGTGCGGGACGGGCTTTGGCGCGAGTTGCTGCAAATTGTTGTGGTGCGTGGGGCTGGCTCTAGTAGCATCAAAGAATAGTGATTACTTTAGACCCTCCGCGAAGTGTGGTTGACGACGCAGACCCTTGGCAGGCGCTGGGGCTGTCTGCGTCTGGATTGGCGCGGTTTCTCAATCGCGCGCGAGCTGCTGTGGGGCTGGCCGGTGTGGTGCATGTGTTGCTGGCCGACGACGCTACGCTCAAGAGGCTGAACCTGACTTTTCGCGGAAAGAACAAGGCGACCGATGTGTTGTCGTTTCCCGCAGGCGACGCGGGGGATGGAAGCGCGAATGGCTCGGGCGTGGCTGGGGATCTGGCTATCTCGCTGGAGACGGCGGCGCGGCAGGCGGCGCAGTATCGCCACTCGCTGCGCGACGAGGTGAGAGTGTTGTTGCTGCATGGGACGCTGCATTTGGCGGGCTTCGACCATGAGACCGACAGTGGTGAGATGGCCGCACGAGAGTCAGAGTTGCGATGCGAACTGCGCGTGGCAACCAGCTTGATCGAGCGCGTGACGCAGGGTGGGGCGACAAAAGCAGATTCCTCCGCTGCGCTGCGGAATGACAAACAGAAGAACAAGTGGGGGCGGGCATGAGCGCGGCCTATCATCTGGTGATGGCGGCGTTGCTGATGGTGCTGGCGCTGGCCGCTTATGTGGATCGCATCTACGGCGAGATGGGCAAGTTTCTCGCGCGGGAGTATCAGGACAACATCGACGCCTGGACGCGCGCCGTCGAGCCGCGCATGCACCTGAGCCGCGAGAGTCTGGCGCTGTCGGCCTCAGTGCTGCGGCAGCTCTCGCTGGCCTCGATTGCGCTGCTGCTTGGGCTGAGGCTATATCGATCGGGGGTCTACGGCGTGGCGTCTCTGGGCAACGAGATTGCCATCACGCTCTTCGAGCTGGTGCTGCTGATCCTCGTCTTTGACCGCCTGACGCCGCAGATTCTCTTTGCGCGGACGCGTGGTCTTTGGATCGCGCGCATACGCTACCTGCCGGAAGCGCTCTTCTACCTGATTCTGCCGGTGACGCTGACGCTAGGCCTGCTGCTTTCTATCGTCGCGCTGGCCGAGCCGGAGGACGCAGAAGAGATCGAGCATCCCTCGGAGGCGATGGACGCGCTGCTCGAAGCGGGCGAAGAAGAAGGCATCCTCGAAGAAAGCGACCGCGAGTTGGTGCGTTCTGCCGTGGAGTTTGGCGACAAGGTGGTGCGCGAGGTGATGTCGCCGCGGCCCGCCATCTTCGCCGTGCCGGAGGGGCTGAGCCTCGCCGGGTTGCTGGAGGAGCTGAAGGAAAACTCCTTCTCGCGCGTGCCAGTCTTCGCCGGATCGCTCGACCACATCACCGGAATCGTCTTCGCGCGTGACCTGCTGCATGTGCTCAACGCAGACGCGGCCAAGCTCACGGTGGGCGAGCTACAGCGGCCCACGGCCTTTGTCCCCGAGACCAAAAAAGTTGCCGAGCTATTGCGCGAGATGCAGCAGGAGAAGCAGCACATGCGCATCGTCATCGACGAGTACGGCGGCGTTGCCGGTCTGGTCACCATCGAAGACCTGCTGGAGGCCATCGTCGGCTCCATCGCCGACGAGCATGATGATGCCGAGGAGATCGACGAGCCGGTGCGCGAGCCCGATGGCCGCTTCGTCGTTCCCGGCAGCTTCGAACTCTCCCGCCTGCGCGAGCTATTCAGCGATCCCGAGCCGGACGAGCATGAGCCGGACACCTCGCTCGCCAGCGATGAAGCCGCGCACAAGGATGGCGATGCGGCGCATGAGACGCGCGAGGCCAGGGAATCGCAGCATGAGTCGGCGCGCGAG
>CAZPZL010000150.1:0-6611 GCA_964590925.1 uncultured Granulicella sp. | reverse complement strand
TTTTCATACAGCCCAGCCTCCATGTCGGGACACTTGGGCAGGCCCTGCCAGTCGCCGCAGAGATTGTTGTCGATTAGGTCGTAGGCGGCCAACGCAGCAAATGACGATGTTGGGTAGAGCTTGAGGACGCGCCGCATGTCGCCCTCGTAGATCTGCGGGCGAAGGTACGCCTCCTGCTCATGGGCCGAGGGTAGAGTGCTGATGTCGGCGCGGTCGAGTTGCCAGCGAACGTTGGCTGAGCGGTACGTGGCTTCGACGGCAAGCTGCGAGTCAGGAAAGTACTCATAGACTCGACGGTAGAGCAGATGGGCATTGGCAGCGGCGTCTTTGGACGGATGCGGCAGGGCGGCCTCGGCCTCGTAGTTTGCGGCAGAGCCGAAGAGGATCGCATCGCCACCTGCCATTCCCGGCGTAATGATTCCCTTGTCGCGAATCCAGCCGGAGGCAGGCGTCTTCTGTTGATCGGTGTTGAACTCGGGCTTGTCGGTCTCGTCCTGCTGGTCGGCCGCGTCGATGTTGGCGAAGACGCGCACCCATGTGCCGGTGTGCTCGATGACGACGATCTCGTGACCAGGTAGTATCTCATCGACGTGCTCGGCGTTGTCGTCTGCCGTCACATAGACGATTGCCGGATGCACCAAGGTCGCGCGCGCCGAGCGCTCGTAACCGGAGAGCGCGTCCTTCTGTTTCTTCTGCGCGTGTGCCGCCGTGGTCACAACCAACATCACCAGCAGCGCCAGTGCGACTTTCACAATTTGTCTCAGCGTCGTACCCGTTTGCATGATTCCCATCGGTATTAATCTCTCCGACAACATCCTCATACAGTAATAGACTCACCATCGCATTTGCATGGTAGCGAGTAACTCAGGCGAGCGCGCCACAATGCTCCATCGAGTGGGTCGACCGCAGACCCGCGCACTTGTGCTGAGGGCAGAAGAACCGTCAGACATGCAGTCATGGCCTTGCGCACGGCGGCGATCTGCGCCAAAACGCTGCCTGTGAAGGCTACATCAATCTCGGGGGTGGAGGGGACAGCCGGTGCGGTCGAGTCAACGTGCATTGAGCTCTGTGCAGCCAGCAGCACTTTTTTTTGCGAGACCATCTTATGCGCGACCTGTGCGACTAGCACGGCGAGCTCATTCCCTGCACGAAAAAGCACATCACAGGCGAGCGCGTCTGCCTGCTCTGCGCAGTGCGCGACCAACGGCGCAAGCGATGCGAAGTCCGGCGCGGCGGAATGTGCGTCGCCGCGCCGATTGGCGTAGGCGACCAACTCTCCCAGCGAGTTGAGTCTCCAGTGCCGCGCAATCTCGTCGATCAGTGTATGCGAATCGCCAATGGAATCGCTGGAATTCTGCTTGCGCGAGAGCCTGCGATCCCGTGCCGCTAGCACTGCACGGATTGCCTCCAACCCGATCCACATGCCGGATCCTTCGTCACCCAATACCGGGCCCCATCCGCCCGCGCTGACGATTTCGCCCGTACTGGCACGGCCAATCGCATTCGATCCCGTCCCTGCTACGACTAGAATTCCCGGCCCTGCGCCGAAGGCCGCGTCAAGCGCAATCTCCTCGTCGCCGCACAGCAGCAGTTCCCCCGCAACCAGCACGCCGACCACTCGCTCGGCCCACGCGCGCACCGACGGACTACTAAGCCCCGCAAGTCCGATGCAGGTGCGTGTGATGTGTGTGAGCGAGAGGCCTGCAGCTGTGGAGAGATCCGCCAACATCGCTTGTAAGCGCGCCGTTGCCTCGGTCTCGCCGACGCGCATCAGCTTCACCGTACCAGTGGACGCGCGCGCAAGAACGTGCGTCTCGTCGGCCAATAGGCACTGCGTCTTGGTGCCGCCCGCGTCGATTGCAAGAAAGTAACTCACTGTGATCCATGATAAGCTACACGCGGAGTACGTGGCGGGAAGCGGCACCGCTATACTCAGATGCAATGGCTCTTCACCTGCACGCGTTCGATCTCGTCGTCGTCGGCCTGTATCTTGTGGCGATCACGCTTTTCGGCCTGCGCTTCAGCCGACGCCGCACGTCAAGCGGCGAAGCAGTGCGCGACCGCTCGCTGCGCGGTTACTTTCTGGCCAACAAGACGATTCCGTGGTGGGCGATTGCGCTCTCAATTGTCTCGGCAGAGACATCAACGCTGACTATTATTGGCACACCGGGGCTGGCCTTCGCTGGCGACTTCGGCTTTCTGGAGATTGTGTTCGGCTATATGTGCGGGCGCGTGGTTGTTGCCGCACTCTTTCTGCCGAAATACTTTCAAGGTGAGATGCTCACCGCCTACCAACTTATCGACCGCCGCTTCGGCCACACGCTGTACAAGGTCACGGCAGGGTTATTTCTGCTCACTCGCGCCGCCGCCGAAGGAGTGCGCGTCTTCGCCGTCTCCATCGTCGTCGGCATCGCCATCGGCACCGGCGATGTGTTGTCGATTGCCATCATCTCCGCGCTCACGCTGCTCTATACCTTCGAGGGCGGAATGGCTGCCGTCATCTGGACCGACGTCGTCCAGATGGCGATCTACATCGGCGGAACGCTCGTCGCCATCTGGTCACTCGGTGCACACGTCCCTGGTGGCTGGATGACGATCCACGCGGTTGGTGCCGCTGCGGGCAAGTTCCACATGCTTAACTTCGCGATGAATCTGACGACAACTTATACATTCTGGGCCGGAGTCCTCGGCGGCACCTTCCTCACGATGGCCTCGCATGGGACGGATCAGCTGATGGTTCAGCGAATGCTCGCCGCACGCAACCTGCGCGAGTCGCGCCTCGCACTGCTATCGAGCGGGGTGGTAATCTTCATCCAGTTCGCACTGTTTCTTTTGATCGGCGCTGGCCTGTTCGTCTTCTATGGAATGCACCCCACTGAACTCGCAGCTCTTAATGGCGCGAACACCAACCGCATCTTTCCGGCGTTCATTGTGCACCAGATGCCGACTGGAATTGCGGGCCTGCTGGTTGCGGCGATTTTGGCGGCGGCGATGTCGAACCTCAGCGCTGCACTGAACTCACTCTCATCGACCACCGTCGTGGACTTCTATATGGGCTGGTGTCCGCAAGCCACCGACCGCGAGCGCATGATCGTCTCGCGCGCCAGCACCGTGCTGTGGGCGCTGGTGCTCTTCGTCGTTGCCATCTACGCAGTGCGCGCGGGCGGCAAAGGCAACGTCGTCGAGATCGGGCTGTCGATTGCCTCGGTAGCTTATGGCTGCCTGCTGGGTGTATTTCTGCTGGGAACGCTGACGAAGTTCGCAACCCAAGAAGGAGCAATCATGGGCATGATTACCGGCTTCGCGCTGAACGTAGCACTGTGGAAATTTCCAGGCAAAGTCATTTGGAGGGATACGCTCAAGATGCCGGACGGGAGGACCTTTCCGGGACCACTGCCGGATATTGCCATCCCCCACATCGCATGGACATGGTATGTGCTAATTGGTGCGGTAGTGACCTTTGCCGTCGGCTCCCTAGCCAGCCTAATTTCCCGCAAACAATCCACGCGCCATATTGCGGTGCCACTGCTGTTGCTTTTTTGCTTGTCATTCCCGAAGGGAATCTGCTTCACCGCGCAGGCACAAACGCCCGTAGTCTCGCCCTCTCAACCCTCCGCCCCCGACTTCTCCGCCGTCTCCGCGGCCATCAACGATGCCATCGCACAGAAGAAGTTACCCGGCGCGGTCGTCGTCATTGGGCACAGCGGCAGGGTCGTGTTCGAGCAGGCCTACGGCGTACGTAAGCTGGCGGGCGAATCCGGCCTCGACGGCAAGCCCTCCGCCGCCGAGCCGATGACTACCAACACCATCTTCGACATGGCATCGCTGACCAAGGTCCTGGTGACGGCGACCGCGGTGATGCAGCTTGCGGAGGCGGGCAAGGTGGACGTGGATGCGCCGGTAGCGAAGTACTTGCCGGAGTTCGCCGCCAACGGCAAACAGTCGGTGACTGTGCGCGAGCTGCTGACGCACTACTCCGGTCTGCCGCCCGACGTGGACCTGCGCGACGCGTGGGGTCTCGCCGCGCCGGACAAGGCCGAAGGCATTCGCCGCGCAATGAACTCCTCGCTCACCACCACCCCCGGAACACACTTCGAGTACTCCGACATCAACTACATCGTCCTCGGCGCGCTGGTGGAAAAGCTCAGTGGCGAGACGCTGGACATCTACGCGCAGAAGCACATCTTCGAGTCGATGAAGATGAAGAACACGGAGTTTCATCCGTTCGATAAAGTGTGCGGGGGGATTCGCTACGGCTCGGCAGTGGAGGTGCGTCCTTCATCGCAGACTTTAATTTTGTGTAAGAGAGGATCATGGTTAGTCGGCGGCGTCAATTCTAGTACGGCGCCAACGGCACACGACAACGAAGGGACGGCGGAAACGAATCCCGACTTCGACCGGCTGCTGCGCGGGACGGTGCATGATCCAACGACGCGGCGGATGGGCGGAGTGGCGGGGCAGGCGGGAGTCTTCTCCACGGCGGAGGACACGGCGCTGTTCGCGGAGGCGTTGCTGGATCGCCTCGCCGGTCGGCCCAGCAACTTCCCCCTCAAGCGCGAGACGCTGGAGATGATGACCACGCCGCAACAACCGAAGACTGCGCAGGGCGGCGCAACCATCTTCACTCAGGACGGCAAGACCACCACTGGTGTCGCCCAGCGCGGCTTCGGCTGGGACATCAACTCGGCCTTCTCCCGCCCGCGCGGCACGGTCTTCCCCCTCGGCAGCTTCGGGCATACTGGCTTCACTGGCACTAGCCTCTGGCTTGATGCTGCCAACGACACTTACGTCATCCTGCTCTCAAATGCGATCCACCCGCGTGGCAATCCGCCGATTTCTACTTTGCGCGGACAGGTTGCGACTGAGGCGGTGAGGTTTCTTTATGCTGTACCTGATTTCCCCGCAACTACTTTGCATACTCCATCGATGCCTACTTCTATACCGCAGTTCCCGCTACTAAGTGGCGCGACTGCTAGTCCTCCGCCCACAAAGTCTGGCAATAATGCTTCGGCCCCATACGCAGAACATGAACCCTTTAGGCCGGAGATTACTAAGATCAATTGCGATGATGGTCACTCTCTTTGTGACTACACATCTTGGTCTGATCCTCCCGTGTTTGAACCGACCGAGGCGCATCTCGACCAGTTGATTGTGAACCCGAGCCGGGTGTTGACCGGCATCGACGTTCTTGAGGCTACAAACTTCGCAGCTCTCAAGGAGGCGGCGGTGCGCAATGGAGGGCGGCTGCGGATTGGATTGCTGACCAATCAGACGGGCGTGGATGCCGAGGGGCGGCGGACGATTGACGTGCTGCGTGGTGTGGGCGGCGGGGTCGAGCTGACCACGCTCTTTTCGCCGGAGCACGGCATCTTTGGCGCGAAGGACTCGACCGAGATCGGTCAGGAGGTTGATGCGGCGAGCGGGCTGCGGGTCATCAGCCTCTACGGTGCTAAAGCCACCGACCGCTGGCCAAAGCTCGAAGACCTGAAGAAACTCGACGCTGTCGTCATCGACTTGCAAGACGCTGGCGTACGCTTCTACACCTATGAGACCTTGGTCGGCTACTTTATCCAAGCTGCCGCCTGCCAGAAACTCGAGGGTGGAAATGATCTGGAAGTATTTGTGCTGGACAGACCAAACCCACTCGGAGGACAACAGATTCAAGGCCCCATCTCTAACAATCCGTGGTCGTACATCAATTACTATATGACTCGACCGATACGTCATGGGATGACGCTGGGGGAGATGGCAAACTACTATCAGAGCGATCTACAGACTTGTTACACAGAGGACAAAAAACACGGCACTGCTACTGTTGGGTTTGATAAATCAGCGGACCTGACCGTCATTCCGATGCAGGGCTGGCGGCGCGACGAGTTCTTCGACCAGACCGGCGTCCCGTGGGTCAATCCATCGCCCAATCTGCGCAGCGTCACCGAGGCAACGCTCTATCCCGCGCTCGGCATGATGGACTTCACCAATGTCTCGGTTGGGCGCGGCACAGCAACGCCGTTTGAGGTATTCGGTGCAGGCGCGACTGCCGTGACAAAAGACTCGCCAGCACTTCCCGCGTGGTTCGACGGCAAGACAGTCGCGGCCTATCTCACTGCGCGCAAAATTCCCGGCGTGGTATTTGCTTCAACGACCTTCGCCGTGGCCGAGGATGCGAATCACTATCCCTATCACGGTCAGAGCATCGAGGGCGTGCGCCTCACTGTGACCGACCGCACTGCGCTCGACTCGCCCGAGTTGGGCATCGAGATACTGTCCGCGTTGCATCACCTCTATCCCACGCAGTTTAAGCTCAACCGGGCCGCGCCTCTGGTCGCGAACACAGAGACGATGGCCGCCATCGCTCGCGGCGACGATCCACGCGCGATTGCGACCTCGTGGGCATCGGCGTTGGCTGAGTTCAGGACGCGTCGGGCGAAGTTTCTCCTCTATCCCTGAGCAAATTTGCAGTACGATCTTCGATTCATGCGATTGGAATGGAGGATCGGGCAGGGGGATTGCATGTTCAAAGCATCTCGAGAAGTTTACTGAGGAAGGGGTCATTCCATCCGGCGCGTTTGAATTTTCCGCGCAAAGAGCCTTTTGATCCTTCTTTCTGC
>CAZPZL010000149.1:0-6628 GCA_964590925.1 uncultured Granulicella sp. | reverse complement strand
CGGTAGAAGCCGAGGGTCTGGCGGGTGATGTGGGCGATGCGCATCAGCTCTCCGTCGGCCAGATCCATGTACTTGAGGGCGTCGACGGGGACGCCGGGGGTGGTGCGCGCCAGATAGAGCGTGTTCATGATGGCTTCGAGCGGGTTGTTGATCTCGTGCGCGATGCTGGCGGCAAGTCGACCGGCACTGGCCAGCATCTCGCTGCGCAGCAGAGCTTCTTCGGCCTGCTTGCGAGCGGTGTTGTCGGTGCCGATCAGTAGGTATCCGAGGATGACATCGTCGGCGTCGCGCAGAGCGGTGACGCTGACGACGGCGGGGAATCGTGTGCCATCCTTGCGGATGTAGGTGAGTTCGTAGATGTCCTCGATGCCGCGCGAGGCTTTGAAGACGAGGGCCTCGAAGCCGGGAGGAATGGGAGTGGCGAACTCGGCGGTCAGGTCCGCAGAGCGGGCGATCAGCTCGGCGTGGTCTGAGAGATCGGCGGGGGTGAGTTGGTTCATCACCTCGGCTGCGGTGTAGCCCAACATGCGCTCGGCGCCGACGTTGAAGATCTGAATGACACCGCGCGAATCGGTGGCTATGCTGGAGAAGTTGGCGCTGTTGAAGATGGCGCGCTGTAGAGCGTCCGCCTTCAGCAAAACCTCAGCCTGCTCTCGCTCGATGCCAGCGGCTAACAAGATTGGGTCATCGGGGACCACGCTATTGAGGCGTGAACACTTTCTGGCTGGATTCTTAGAGGCATCTCTTCACCGGATTATCTTACGCGGTTCTACATCTCTTGATGAGATGCAGGATTTTGGGTTCGCGGATAGAGAAGTTGGCAAAATAACTGTCGAGGGCTAGCGAGAGAGAGAGATTCATCGAACTTTGTCTGTCGCGGCTGGCAGTGGGTGCATCCAAGAGCGAGTGGCATTTGTGTGGGACAATTCTTTCTGTAAGGTGTCTGTGAGATTGCAAATAAACGAAACAACAAGGAGAAGAAGATATGGATCGTAGCGCGAGTGCGGTTTGGCGGGGAAGCTTGAAGGATGGCAAGGGCGTTATCTCGACCCAAAGCGGGACGCTGAAGGAGACGCAGTACAGCTTTGCGGGACGCTTCGAGAGCGGCGTCGGCACCAACCCCGAGGAGCTGATCGCGGCAGCCCACGCGGGCTGCTTCTCGATGGCACTAAGCGCGGAACTGGGCAAGGCGGGCTTTACCCCAGAGTCGATTGACACCGGTGCCGTTGTGACGCTGGACCTGCACGCAACCCCGACCGTCACCAAGATTCACCTGACGACCAAGGCCAAGATTCCCAACATCGACAAGGCAAAGTTCGACGAGATTGCCGCCGGTGCCAAGGCGGGCTGCCCAATCTCGCGCCTGCTGGCTGCGGCGGAGATTACGCTGGACGCGACGCTGCTGTAAATGTAGATTGGTTTAGCTATTCAAAGGGGCGACCATGGGTAATACCACTGACTCACGAGCATTAGCTGCAAAGAGTTGGTTTGGATATGGCCGATGGGACGCCCCTTACTGGTATGTCGGAATGGAGCCTGGTGGTACAGATGATGACGCAAACTATGACTCTTGGTTAGATTTGGGAGGCGGTGAGCTGATCGACTGTAAGCAACATCATTTACATCCTTTGAACACAGGTGCCAATGGCAAGAAGTTCTTTTTTGGCGATAGACCACCTACTCAGACAACGTGGAGAAGGCTTATCCAGACCCGATTCGCATTTAAGGGACAGGAGAAGCTGGCAGCCAATCTTGATGATGTAGCGAAATTTCAGAAAGAGTCCTTCGGATCAATTTGTGGAGACATAGCCCTGATCGAATTGTCGGCTCTTCACGCTCGAAGTTTGAAAGATAAACACGTGGATCGTACAGAGCATCTTCGTGAACGTATTTCACTCATAGCGAAGAGACTGGACGAGAACCCTCAAACAAAGTTTGTGCTGTTTTATGGACTGACCTACCGCAATTACTATCAGGAATTGGCTAGCGGCCCTTTTGATGATAAGGGTACGTTTTGTTGGCGTAAAAATACACTTTGTGTGCTGACGCGGCACCCCGTTCGATCAAAACCTGAATTCTGGATTGATCTAGGCAAACAAATCCGCGAACGCATAGGGCTTAGACAGATCAACACAACGAATGCAATTTGACTTCAATGGGAGTGTTTGTGGGCGGGATGGTAATGATGGACGTGGTTGGTGGGTTCGTCGGGGTTGGGTGGGGCGGAGCAGCCGTTGGTGGTCTCGCATTCGCGGACCTCGAACTGAATCGTCGTGTGGGTGATGTGGAATCCCTCGCGCACGGCGCGGTTGATGGCGTCGAGGATGGTGGCTGAATCGGAGAGGGGCATCTCGGCGATGGTGACGTGGCTGGCCAGTGCGTGAGACGCCGAGCCAAGTGACCAGACATGCAGGTCGTGCACGTCGAGGACGCCGGGGACGGCGGCGACGGCGACGCGTACCTCGGCCAGAGAGAAGGCGCTGGGCGTACCTTCCAGCAGGATGTTGAGTGTCTCGCGCACGATGGTGGCCGATGACCAAGCGATCAGGCCAGCGATGAGGATCGAGAGTGCCGGATCGATCCAGACCGCGCCGGTCAGCAGGATTCCCGCTCCACCCGCGATGACTGCGGCGGTCGAAAGCGTGTCGCCCAGCATGTGCAGAAAGACCGAGCGGATGTTGACGTCGCCGGAGAACCTCCAGAGCAGCGCGGCGATGGCACCGTTCATCATGACTCCGGCGATGGCGATGATCATCATGGTGCGCGGCTGCACGGCGACCGGAGCGTAAAGGCGATGGATGGCGGCGATAGTGATCCACGCTGCGAGCGCAAGCAGAGTTGACGCATTGACGAAGGCGGCCAGGACGCCCGCGCGCTGGTAGCCGAAGGTTTTTTGCGCGGTGGCGGGGCGGCGCTGGAAGTAGACGGCGACGAAGGAGAGAGCGATGGCCAGTGCGTCTGAAAGGTTGTGACCAGATTCGGAGAGCAGGGCGAGCGAGTGCGCGCGCAAGCCAAAGAAGAACGTCGCGGCAACGTAGCAGAGCGTGGCAGCTAGCGAAAGCAGTAGGACGCGCTGCATCCTGCGCGAATTGGTCGCGACCATGTGCATGGGGTTAGTGTATCTTGGCCGCGTGGGGCGAACGTATACTTTCCATGAGGCATGTTTTGCCGCGTGGGGATTGCCAGTTTATTGGACTGGCTTATGGTTATCGGTAGGGAAGGCTGCCATTGGGGCTGTAACTATAAGAATTGGCTAGCTTTTGGCAAAATACAGATTGGGCACTGATTTGCTCGGATTCCTTTACTTCCTGTTGTCGGATGATGCAGAGACGATTTCTTCGTCAATTATTGTGGGAATCGAGAAACTTTGTAGCTCGATAATCGTTTAGTCAGTATTACCAGATAGAAGCATGGTTGGTTGTACACAGCATGAGAGACGCCTTTCAGACGCGGATTCTTGCCGTCGCACTTGCCGTAGCGACGTTGGGGGGCTGCGTATTGGCGGGGTTCAACCTGTCGCAGGAACTGGGCGTCGAGTTTCCCTCCGACGGTGTGACGTGGGTGGAGGCGCAGGGCGGGCTACGGGCGGATCGAGTACCGGCGGATTCGCCTGCGGGCAAGGCGGGAATTCGCACCGGCGACGTGCTGACGGCGGTCACCGGCGAGGCGACACCCAGACTGGCAGCGCAGGTACGGGCGATCTATCGCAATGGATTGTGGGACCACGCGGCCAGCTACTCGCTGCTACGCTCGCAGCCAAGTGCGGCAAACGGAAAAAGAGCTGTCGCGAACTTTACGGCACCGGTGTGGTTGGAGTCGGCCGACCGCAGCACAGACCAGGGATCGCGGCTGATTGCTCTGGTTTATCTTTTCATTGGGCTGTTTGTGTTGCTGCGGCGGTGGACGGCTCCGAAGTCGCTACACTTCTATATATTTTGTCTGACGTCATTCGTGCTCTATGCTTTTCGTTCGACGGGAGAGCCGGGGTGGCTTGATCGCAGTATTTACTGGGGAAATCTGGTCGCAAATATGTTGCAGCCAGCGCTGTTTCTGCATCTGGCGGTAAGCTTCTCCGGTGCTACGGAAGAGGGTGCGAGAGCGCGCAGGCCGCGGCGCGGGCTGGCTGTGCTGCTATATCTGCCGGGAGCGTTTCTGGTCGGGCTACAGGTGTGGGCGATTGCGATGTGGTCGGCGACAGGAATATTGAGCCATCGGCTGGACCAGATCGGCGTGGGGTATGTGGCCGGGTACTATGTGCTGGCGGCAATGGTCTTCTATCGGAGATACGCCTGTGCGCAGTCGCCTCTGGAGAGGCAGCAACTGAAGTGGCTGACGCGGGGAACGATGCTGGCGGTGGGGCCATTTACGCTCTACGCGATTCTCTTCCTGAGCGGCGTGACGGTGCCGACGCTGCTGGCCAAGGTGGTGCTGCTGTTTCTGGCACTTCTACCACTGACGTTCAGTTGGGCGATCATTCGCTATCGGCTGATGGACGTCGACCTGATCTTCAAGCGCGGCGTGACGTACACGCTGGCGACAGCGGCGATTGTAGGCGTCTACTTCGGCGTGATTGCTCTTGGTGGCGAGATCGTGCATACGCGGCTACCAGTGCTGGGTTCGGGCGGATTGCTGGTGGCGATCATGGTGACGGGACTGGTCTTCGATCCGCTGAAGCGCGCGATTCAGGCCAAAGTTGATCGCATCTTCGATCGCAAGAGCTTCGACTATCGCGAGACGCTGATTGACTTTGGGCGGAGCCTGAACTCGCAGACAGACTTGCGCGCGCTGGTGGAGTCGATCGTCGAGCGACTGCCGGAGACACTGCTGGTGACGCGGGTTGCCGTCTTTCTGGCCGAGGAGAGCGAGTCGGATTCGGGTACAAGCGCTGGAGATCTCTTCGCACAGCCGAGGCCGGATCGGCGACTCGAGCTGACGGCATCGCATGGACTTGCAAACCTGGATAGCGACGAGATGCATGGGCTGGATGTGCGCTTCCTCGACTTCGATCACTGGGATGCGGAGGATCACATTTTTCTGGAGAATCCGCAGCAGGCACTGCGATTGCCGGATGAACAGAGGAGGAGCGCTGGGCTTCTCGACCTGAACTACTATCTGCCCTGTCGCGTGGCCAACCGGACGGGCGGTGGCACGCGCACGGTCGCCGTGCTGGGACTGGGGCGAACCGATGCGGGCGATTTTCTCTCCAGCGAAGACATGGAGGTGCTGACGTCGCTGGCCGGATACATCGGCATCGCGATTCAGAATGCCCAGCTCTATCGGCGGCTGGAGCTGAAGATCGGCGAGTTCGAGCGACTGAAGGAGTTCCACGAGAACATTGTGGAGTCGATCCACATTGGAGTCTTTGCGGTCGATCTCGAAGACCGGATTGAGAGCTGGAACGCGCAGATGGAGGCGATGTTTGCACGCGCGCGCAGCAAGGCGCTGCGACAGCCACTGGCGGAGATCTTTCCGACGGAGTTCATGAAGCACTTCGAAAGTGTGCGCGGCGAGCAGGGAACGCATACCTTCTACAAGATTCGTCTGGCGCTGCCGACGGGCGAGACGCGCGTCGCCAACATCGCGATTGCTCCGCTGTTGACGCGGGATTTTGCCGTGGTCGGGCGCATCGTGCTGGTCGACGACATTACGGATCGCATGGAGTTGGAGGCGCAGTTGACACAGGCCGAAAAGCTCTCGTCGATTGGACTGCTGGCGGCGGGTGTGGCGCATGAGGTGAACACGCCGCTGGCCGTCATCAGCAGTTACACCCAGATGTTGGCCAAGCAGATGCGCCCGATGATGGAGCAGGACGCGCGGATCGCTCCGGTGTTGGACAAAATTACGCAGCAGACATTTCGCGCCTCGGAGATAGTCAACGGCTTGCTGAACTTTTCGCGCACGGGCAGCAGCGAGTTTGGTTCGGTCGATCTGAATCGACTGCTGCACGACACGCTGACACTGGTGGATCATCAGCTGAAGACGGCGAACATTCGCGTGGAGACGGAGCTGGATGCGGAGCTGCCACGGGTCCATGGCAACGAGGGCAAGCTGCAACAGGTGATGCTGAATCTGCTGTTGAACGCGCGCGATGCGATGCATGGCGTGGCGGAGGCGCGGATTCGTATTGCAACGGAACAGGCGGCTGGACGAGTGACGGTAGTGGTCGAGGACTTTGGCGGAGGGATCGAGGCGGAGAATCTGCACCGCATCTTTGACCCGTTCTTTACAACAAAGGCGAAACCAGGGAAGGGGCAACACAAGGGCACGGGACTTGGCCTCGCAGTAAGCTACGGAATCATGCAGGAGCACGGCGGCAAGATGCAGGTGACAAGCGAGGTTGGGGTGGGAACGACCTTCCGGCTGGAGTTTCCTGCGCCGGTGACGGAGAAGGACAAGGCCACTCGCGATGCACCAAGCGCGGTGGAAGTTTAGAGTGGTTTAGGCAAGATATAGACCGTACTGGGGCGGAAAAAGCAGATTCATCCGCTGCACTGCGGAATGACAAACGAATTTGGTCTGCACCTATTCCTGAATTGCTCTAAAGTTGTTGCAGTTGCAAACGGCGGTTGGTGAAGGTTGAAGATAGGGCTATGTCTGAGATAAACGTTGCGGGCAATGTTGTGGCGGA
>CAZPZL010000148.1:0-6635 GCA_964590925.1 uncultured Granulicella sp. | reverse complement strand
TTCGTCGCAAAATCACACTCGCAGACCTGCCAAAACCAAAGCCCGAAGAGTCCGTTAATAACACTCCTCATCAGGTTCCTCGACCGGATAGCGCGTGGCCGATTGCACCACCCGGCTTCAAGGTAACGCTTTATGCCGGTGGTGACTCTGCCCCCATGCAGCGCGCGGACAACCGGGAGAAGATGGCGCTCAGCAGCGGCACATTTACCATGCCGCGCCTGATCCGTGCCGCACCCAATGGCGATCTCTTTCTTGCCGACTCCGGTGCCGGAATTCTATTTGTTCTTCGCGGCGTAGGGACAGACGGCAAGGCCGCTCAGATCGAGAAGTTCGCAACCGGCTTGGATCATCCCTTCGGCATTGCGTTCTATCCCACCGACAATCCCCGGTACATCTATGTGGGCAATACCACCACCATCCAGCGCTTTCCGTATCACTCGGGCGACCTGCACGCAACGGCAGCGGCAGAGACCATCGTCCCCGATATTCCCGGATACGCCCAGCTCACCGGAGGTGGCCACTGGACGCGCGACGTTGTCTTCAGCAAAGACGGGCTACACATGCTTGTGTCTGTTGGCTCCGGCTCCAATGTGGATGACGCCGATACGCATCCCCGCGAGTTTCATCGCGCAGACATCCTCGAATACACGCCCGAGGGAAAGTTCCTCAAGGTTTACGCATCTGGCCTGCGCAACTGCGTTGGCGAGGCTATCAACCCCACGACCGGACAGCTTTGGTGTTCCACCAATGAGCGCGACGATCTCGGCAACCATCTTGTCCCCGACTATGTGACCTCGGTCAAAGAGGACGGCTTTTACGGTTGGCCTTGGTATTACATGGGCGGACATCTGGACCCGCGTCTGCCCCAGCCCTGTGCCAATGGCACCGGCCCTAATCCGCAGGCGCCTGCGCTTACCGCCGATCAGGCAAAAAACTGCAAACGCGTAGACCTTGGGGCAAAGGTGGTTACCCCCGATGTACTGGTTCAGCCGCACATGGCCTCGCTGGAGATGCTTTTTTATCCGGCTTATGGCGTCTTTCCCCGACAATACTTCGGCGACGCCTTTGCCGCCGAGCACGGCTCCTGGAACCGCGCCCGTCGCGCTGGTTACGAGATCATCCGAATTCCCATGCACAATGGCCACGCTGATGGAAGTTACGAAGACTTTCTCACGGGATTTGTAACCCAAGACGGTCAGGTCTGGGGCCGTCCGGTTGGCGTTGCTACAGGCCGCGACGGATCACTCTATGTCTCCGACGACGGCTCTCGAAGCGTATGGCGCATCACTTACACTGGCAAGGGACCCAACTCACTTCATTGAACTTGCCCAGGACACAGGCAAAGACTTAGCGCAGCAGTCCGCTGGTATTTTCGTTGCGCTAGTGCTCCCGCGGGCTGTGCGGATACGCAAAATAGACTTTCAAACCAGTGCGCGCCGTCAGGAGTGAGTGGCGCGCCATCTCACGAGTGATGGTCGAGCGCGCCCGATGCAGTCCGGCGCCTATATCCGCCGGACTGCATCGCAACCCCAACTGCGCCTGAAGCAAAGCCTGTTCTGCTAAAGACAACTGTCTATATGACTTATCCTATGCAACATTATCCCTTCTGGATTTGTTGCACCTGGACTTTGAGCGTGGCCTCGGCTACGCGCAGGACGTGAGTTTAGAAAATGGTTGCAGCAACGAGGTGCGGAATGCGGCCAAGCCTAATTTAGGAGCTAGCCTTCAACGGCAGTGGCAGAGTTTGTGACTCGCACCTTGGCTTGCACGGTCGACTGGTGGGTGGGCTGGTGGAAGAGAGCAAAGATGGCGTGGCATATGCCATAAGCCAGCAAAACGCCAGACGCCAGCGAAGCAAAGACCGCACAGACCAGAATGATTGAATCACTCACTGAATAATTCCTCTATTTTCGCTCGCCGCCGACTTCTTTAGATGCTGTTTTGCCACCTATGACGTGAGATGCCGATCTCTCATCGCACGGCTGAAAGTAATCTCATTGTTACAAAAGTCGAATTAATTACAATGCAACTTTTTTGGGTGCTTGTTGCCAGATTGGGTACGCCTCTGCGATTTGGTTGACGCTCATTATTGGAACCAAAGCATTTGTGCCTCTTTTCCCGAATCAAGACGCTATACACAATTTTCACATCGGTTGAAATCTCCTTGTACATGCAGACGTTGTGTGTGGGACGAAAGTCTGTCCCAGTCAATATAAGTTTCTTGTAAAAATGCAGCCAAAGTCGTCCCCTCTGTTACACCGCAAGACCGGATGGGGCGCGATGCCGTATCCTATAGTCTTGGCCCTTCCACTCCGCGTCTGCCGTGTGAATGTGCGATGGCCCAACGACCTACATGGGAATTACACACATCACGGTGCGGGGCGCGCGACAGCATAACTTACGCAACGTCTCGGTATCGATTCCGCGCAACACCCTGACCGTGGTCACGGGTCTGTCGGGATCGGGCAAGTCCTCGCTTGCGTTCGATACCATCTATGCGGAGGGTCAACGTCGCTATGTAGAGACCTTATCGGCCTACGCGCGGCAATTCTTAGACCAGATGGAGAGGCCGGATGTGGACGCGATCGACGGGCTGTCTCCTGCGATCTCTATCGAGCAGAAGACGACCTCGCGCAGCCCGCGCTCGACCGTGGGAACAATCACAGAGATCTACGACTACCTGCGGTTGCTGTATGCGTCGGTGGGCCAGCCGCACTGTCCGAAGTGTGGGCTGCTGATTACGCGGCAGACGGCGGATCAGATTATCGAACGTATTGTGGCGCTGGCTCCGGGCGAGCGGATTACGGTCTACGCGCCGCTGGTGCGCGGACGCAAGGGCGAGTTTCGCGAGGAGTTGGAGGCGCTCGACCAGCAGGGATTTCGTGCACGCATCGACGGAGCAATGACGGAGCTGACCGAGGGAATGCGTCTCGACAAGCGAAAGAATCATACGGTCGAGGCGGTGGTGGATCGGATCATATTAAAGCCAATGGCTGGTTCGAATGCGGCGAATGAATCGGCATCAGTTTCAACAAATGGCGCGAGCGCTGCGGGCACTACGAATGCTGCGAGCGGCTCTACGAATGGGGCGGTGAAGTACGATACGCGGCGACTGGAGGCATCGGTTGCGAAGGCTCTGCAGATGGCGGGCGGTCTGGTGCTGATTGGGATTCAAGGGGAGAACCGGGTGCAGGACGAGACGCTTTACTCGTCGTCAATGGCCTGCCCAGACTGCGGAATCGACGTGCCGAGGTTAGAGCCGCGCAGCTTCTCGTTCAACTCGACCTACGGCGCCTGTCCGAAGTGCAATGGGCTGGGCAGCGTCTACGACTTCGACCCGATGAAGACGATCGTGGATTGGTCGAAGCCTCTGCTGGACGGTGCAATGGGGCCGGGAGCGGGCGCGACTTATTTATTGCGATTGATAAAACTGACCGCAGAGAAGTACAAGATCAACCTGAAGCGGCCCTTCGCGGACCTGACCAAGGAGCAGCAGGAACTACTGCTATACGGGCCACCGAAGAACGAGGTGGGCCGCACAGGATTCCACGGAATCTTTGCGTATCTGCGAGCAAATTTGGATGAGACGAAGTCGGATGGCTATCGCGAGCACATGATGCAGTACATGTCGGCTGCGGTGTGTCCGCGCTGTAGCGGGCGGCGGTTGAGGCCGGAGTCTCTAGCTGTGACGGTGGAGATCGGTGGCGAGGCGTGGTCGATTGCGGAATTTACGGCGCTGTCGCTGGAGCGGGCGCTGGAGGGTGCGCGTACCATGAACTTCGTCGGTCGCGACAAGATTATCGCAGACCGTCTACAGCGCGAGATCGTCGAGCGGCTGGAGTTTTTGAATGCAGTGGGGCTGGATTATTTGTCGCTGGATCGCTCAGCTGCGACTTTATCTGGTGGAGAAGGCCAGAGGATTCGTCTGGCTACACAGATTGGATCGCGGCTGCGGGGCGTGCTCTATGTGCTCGACGAGCCCTCGATCGGCCTACATCAGCGCGACAATCAGCGACTTATCTTGGCGCTGGAAAATCTGCGTGATTTGGGCAATACGGTACTGGTAGTCGAGCATGATGAGGACACGATTCGCAAGGCTGATTACGTTCTCGACCTTGGCCCCGGCGCGGGCAAAAACGGCGGGCTGCTGATTGCGGCGGGCACTCCACAACAGGTGATGGATAATCCTGCGTCGTTGACGGGGCAGTATCTTGCGGGAAAAATTGAGATCGTGGCGCGCGCCGAGCCGCGACCGCTGAGCGGCAAGTGGATCACGGTAGAGCGAGCGACGGCGAATAACCTGCAAGAGGTGACGGCACACTTTCCGCTGGGCGTGATGACGGTGGTGACGGGCGTGTCGGGATCGGGAAAATCAACACTGGTGACCGATATCCTGTATCGCTCGCTGGCGCGAGATTTGTATGGATCGCACGACGATCCGGGTGAGCACGGGCGCGTTGTGGGCATCGACCAGATCGACAAGGTGATTGAGATCGACCAGTCGCCGATTGGGCGCACGCCGCGCTCGAACCCGGCGACCTACACCGGCGTATTCACCGCGATTCGCGATCTGTTTGCGATGTTGCCGGAGTCGCGCGAACGCGGGTACAAGCCGGGGAGATTTTCCTTCAACGTGCAGGGCGGGCGCTGCGAGGCCTGTCAGGGCGATGGCCAGCGGCGAATTGAGATGAACTTTCTGCCCGACGTCTATGTGCTGTGCGATGTGTGTAACGGCAGGCGTTACAACCAGGAGACGCTGTCGGTGCGCTTCAAGGGCCACTCCATCGCCGACCTGCTTGACCTGCCGATTGCCGACGCTTTGCCGATTTTGAAGGATATTCCGGCGGCGGCCTCGAAGCTGGAGACGCTGGTCGATGTGGGGCTGGGGTATATCCATCTGGGCCAGTCGGCGACGACGTTGTCGGGTGGCGAGGCGCAGCGCATGAAACTTGTGAGAGAACTGTCGAAACGCCAGACGGGACGCACGCTATATCTGCTGGACGAGCCGACGACCGGGCTGCACTTCGACGATGTGCGCAAGCTGCTGGAGGTGCTGCATCGGCTGACCGACTTGGGCAATACAGTGATTATTATTGAGCACAATCTGGACATCGTGCGCAATGCAGACTATGTGCTGGATATGGGGCCAGAGGGTGGTGAACGTGGCGGGCAGGTCGTCGCGCATGGCACACCGGAGCAGATTGCCACCGTTGAGGGATCGTACACGGGACAATTTCTAGCGCGGCACTACAAGGTGAATCACGCAGTGCTCAACGGCAGCGGCGCAAGTCATTCGGGGGCGCAACCACTCGATATTTCCGCCGTACCGGATCGGGCAAAGGCCACGCGCGGCAAATTTGTTGCGACAGAGAAGAAGACTGGCGTACCAACCGTGAGGCCCGTCAAGAAAGTTAGAAAAGCGGCAAAGCAGGCCGCAAAAAAAATGATTTCTTCAATAAAATCTGCGCAGACAGGCGCAACAAAAACTACTAGAAATAGCTTGTCAACAAAGGCAGCGAAGAAAAGTTCGGCAATAAAAAGGAAGCCATTGGCATGAGCTTCATTCATCCAGACGACGCGCCGATATCGAAAGAGATCCCCGATGAAGGAGCATCCGTCGAGCAGAATTCGGTATCGCCCACGCATCGCATTCCCCATCTAGGTCATGCGCTGGCGTTTGTCAGCTTTACCGGCGTGTTGCTGATCCTGCTGGAGTTTGTTCTCTCGGCGCTTGGGTGGGCTCCGGGAACGGTGAAGAATGGCGTTACTCTTCTTACTCATCCGAAGCTACAGATTGTCACTCTGGTTGCGACTTATCTGACTACGCTTGGTATAGCGTGTGTGGTCTTTCCGCAGCTATGGCAGCGCGATTTTTTGGATGGCATCGAGTGGCGATGGGCAACGGCGCGGGCGCAGGCGGGCCGGCTCATAGTGCTGGGGCTTATACTGGGATTGTTAGTGCAGGTTGCGGCGCGCTTCATGATGCCGCCCAAGAGCTTGCCGGTTGACGACTTCCTGCGGACACAGTCGGACGCGTGGCTGGTTACGCTGTTTGGCACCGTGGTTGCGCCGATCTTCGAGGAGATCTGCTTTCGCGGATTTCTGCTGCCCGCCTTTGCCATTGCGTACGACTGGATCGGCCTGCCGCGCACCGAAGTGGCGCGTGCGCGCTGGCGGTCAACTACGACGTTGACACTGGCGGCGTGGATCTTCTCCGCATTGCTGACGAGCGTTATTTTTGCGCTGATGCATGCGCAACAGGTGGCGCATCTGTGGGCTGCGCTGCTGGTGCTCTTCTCGGTCTCGCTGATTCTGACGATGGTGCGGGTGAAAACACGGTCGGTGGCGGCCAGTGTGCTGGTGCATGGAGCTTACAACGGATTCGTCTTTCTGCTAATGATGATTGCGACTGGCGGATACCGACATCTGGAGCGAATGACGCAGTGATTGCAAGCGGGTCATATTGGTAGGCGATTTTAATCTTCCTCGGATACAATCGGTTCATCTATGACTACCAACAATCAGACTGACAACATACGCCGTGCGCTGCTTGACCTGATC
The DNA here is from genome assembly GCA_964590925.1 of uncultured Granulicella sp. Taxonomy (GTDB): domain Bacteria; phylum Acidobacteriota; class Terriglobia; order Terriglobales; family Acidobacteriaceae; genus Edaphobacter. Next base: position 74 of record CAZPZL010000148.1, on the reverse strand, counting down.
GCCACGCTTTCTTTCAAACTGGGCGACTTTACGCTGACCAGCGGACAACGCTCAGACTACTACATCGACTGTCG